>WJMR01000065.1 GCA_014727845.1 Ignavibacteriales bacterium | reverse complement strand
CGTCGTCGGCGTGGACGTCGTCTCGACGACCGAGGGGGTCGATTTCCGCAAAGTGGTTACCGAACAACGCGCCGCGAAAGCCGCGCGCGCTCGCGCCGACTCGACGAAACCGCGACCCAAGAGAACCGAAGAGTTTTCGCTCGACTCCCTCGCCGTCGAGGATCTCTCGTTCGAGTCGCGGAACGGCGAGTGGAGCGTTTCGTTTCGGACGGGGGACTCCTCGGAGGCGGCGACAACCGAGGCGTTGTTGCGCGCGCTCGGCGCCGACGACGTGGAGCGAGAAGGCAAGAGCGTGAAGGCGCGCGGCGAGTAACTTAGCGGAGTAGCGGCTCGAGCGGTCCGCTCTCGTCCAAGCATCCGTCGATCTCGTCGTAGGGAACGAGCAGAAAGACGGGATCGAACGTGCGAGAGTCGATCACGCCGGGCGCGAAGGCGAACTCCAATCCGACCGGACCGACGGTGAACGCGTTGAGCGCCGAAGCGTCGAGCGCGGTCGGCTCTACCGTCGGCGGCGCGTCGAACTCGGCGTCCTTCTCTTCGAGCATATCGGCGATCGCCTCGGTAATTTCCTCGACGTAATCATCCCCTTCACAGATCGCGTCCAACCCGAAGACCCGCGGCCGCATACCGTCGAGCGCGACGTTCCGCGCGGCGAAGAACGTTTGCCCGTGCGCACCGCCGACGTACTCGTAGGCGTCGATGAAGATCGAGACCATATCGTCGCGATAATATGATATCTCGAATCGGAGCTCGCGGCTCCACGCTTCGCTCGTCGTCGCGCCGCCGCCGCTACGGAGGGAGCGGGCGCGCTCGAGGAATCCGTCGGCGTCCTCGCGGGCGTCCTCGGCGATTTGATCGCGGAGGAGTAACGCCGAGGGCGATTTGGCCACGAAACGCGGATATGAAAGGTAGATCTCGACGCCCTCCTTCTCGACGAACTCTTCGACGTAGAGGGCGACAAGCTCGCCGCGCAGTTGTTGCGCCTGGGCGTCGGGCGGAAAGCGCCACTCGCCCGCCATCGTCATACCTTGCTCGGCGAACTCGGCGGTGAACTCCCCGACGACGTCGTTCGCCGCGCCGTAGATCTCGCCGCGCCACACGCCGCCCGCGTCGCGGAAACCGCTCACCTCGAAGCGCTCGCCCGTCGTCTCCAACAGGCAGGAACCGAACAGCTCGTCCTCGTAGAAACTCAAGTCCAACTGCGCGCCGCCGTCGCGCGAGGTTTGGGCGACATAATACGCGCGGCCCTCGGGCGCCTCTCGCGGCGCGGCGAACGCCGTCGCCGATATAAGCGTCGCCGTTAGGAGCGTCGCCGTTAGGAGCGTCGCCGTTACTAATCGTTTTACCATAACCGACGTCATCACAATGTCATGCCTATATTATATAGATAGCGGGAATTCCGTCTATAGCATTATCGCTTTTCGCGCGGAGTTTGTTTAATTTATCCGACGGCGCGTGGCGCGTTTCACAATCGATAATCCTAATAACCCCAATGGAAAACTCAGATCAAGTGTATCGTCGTCGTTTCGCGGATTTCCTCCGCGTCGCCGTCGGCGCGATGTTCCTGCTCTCGGCGGTCTCGAAGCTCCTGCCGGCGCAATCATTCGCGTTGCTTCTAATCGATCAGGGTATCGCCCCCGCGTCGTTGGCGCCGTATCTCGCGCGGGGCGTCGTGGCGCTGGAGCTACTGTTGGGCGCGGCGCTCCTTTTTCGCCGCGGCTTCCGTAAAGCGACCGCGCCCTCGGCGGCGGCGTTGCTGGTGGTCTTCTGCCTCCACCTCGCCTACGGCATCCTCTCGGGCACGGCGTCGGAGAATTGCGGATGCTTCGGGGAAGTCTTGCCGATGTCCTCGGCGGCGGCGCTGATCAAGAACATCGTCGCGCTCGGGGCGCTCGCCTATTCGTACGTCAACACGGAGGACGAAACGCCGACGCCCTTGTGGATACCCGCCGCCGCTTATGTCGCGCTTTTCGGCGCCGTTCTTCTCGCCTTCCCGCCCGGATTGCGGAGCGCCGCGCCCGACGCGGTCGCCGAAGAGTTCGCCGCGACACCCCCGTTCGCCGACGGTCGCGTCGAAATCGCCGACGGCGAGCTGATCGTCGGCGTCTTCAGTCTTTCGTGCGAGGAGTGTATGGCGATAGCGCGAGCGGTCGGGGAGACGCGCGGCGACGTTCCGCTCTTCGGTTTGGTCTTCGGCGATCCCGCCGACGCGCCGAAATTCTTCGAGGAGGCGGGCGGCGAGTTCCCTCACGCCTTTCTCCAACCCGATCAGTTCTTCTCGCTCCTGAATACCGCGCCGCCGCGCGTGGTCTATTTCCGAGACGGCGAGGCGATCGGCGATTGGGACGTCCGAACCTTCACGAAAGAGAAGCTCGCGGGCGCGCTCGAGTGACGATTACGAACACACACGAACCAAAACGGAAGGAAGCGTTATGCGATTATTGAAATCACTCGCCCTCCTCGCGGCGCTCGCGAACGTCGCGGCGCTGGCGCAGGCGCCGAACGTCGCCGACGTCGTCGATCCCGACACGGTGACGGCGAAGCGATTCGACATGGGCAAGATGTGGACGTTCGAGGATCCCCCCGTCGAGTATTTCGCCGAGGCGTATCAATTTGAACCAAGCGACGAATGGTTCGAGAACGCGCGACTCTCCGCGCTGAAGCTCGTCAACTTCTGCTCGGCGTCGTTCGTCTCCTCCGGGGGCTTGATTATGACGAACCACCACTGTGTGCGCGGTCGGCTTAACGGCGTCGCGCGCGACGACGAGAACCTCCTCCGCGACGGCTTCTACGCCGCGACGCTCGCCGACGAGCGACCGATGCCCGGCCTCTACGTCGATCAACTCGTTCTCATCGAGGACGTAACCGAGGAGGCGTCGGAGATCGTGGACGAGGGCGAGACGTTCGAGGAGCGACTCCGCAAAGAGGAGGAGGCGATCCAAACCATCGAGGCGCGAGCCAAAGACGACGACGACGAACTCGAGTACCGCGTCGTCTCCCTCTATAACGGCGGCAAGTATTCTCTCTACGGCTACCGTCGCTACACGGATATCCGCCTCGTCTTCGTTCCCGAACTCTGGACGGCGAAGCTCGGCGGCGACTACGACAACTTCACCTATCCACGCTACGGTCTCGACTGCGCCTTCCTCCGCGCCTACGAGGACGGCGAACCCGCCGACGTTGACGACTATTTTTCGTGGAGCCCCGCCGGCGCCAAGGAAGGCGAACCCGTCTTCGTCGTCGGCAACCCCGGCAACACCGATCGGATCAAGACCGTCGCGCAAATCCAATACGACCGCGACCATCGATATCCGAAATACGTGCCGCTCCTCGAAGCCGTGTATAACGTCTATCACGAACTCGCGACCGAGAGCGAGGAGATCGACTTCGACCTCGTCGCCCGACTCTACACGATCGGCAACGGGCTCAAGGTCTATAGCGGAATGTACGACGCGTTGCTCGACGAGGAGATCATGGCGCGGAAGCGAGACTTCGAAAAGAAGTTCAAAGCCGTCGTCCAAAACGACCCCGCGCTGAACGAGTTATACGGCGAGGCGTGGAGCGAGCTGGAGGCGATTCAGCCGAAGAAGAAGGACGTCGAGGACGCGATGTTCGGCTACTCCCTCAATCCGTATTTAAACTCGAAGTATTTCTTCGTCGCCTCGGACGTCGTTTCTTACGCGCGTCAATTGCGGCTTCCGGAGGATGAACGGGACGAGGCGTATCGCGAGGAGAACCTCGACGCGACGATCGCGGACATGGTTTCCGCCGACATCGACGCCGATCTCGAACGGCGCCGACTCGCAGCGCAGATCGATTATATATTCCCGTACCTTCCGGAAGCCCCTCTCAAAGCCGCGTGGTACGGAACCGAGACGGGATTGGCGGCGGCGGATAAGATGATCGCCGCGTCGATGATCGCGACCGAGGCGTCGCTCGACTCGACGCTCCGGCTCTCGCCCGACGCCATACTCGCGCTCGACGATCCGTTCGTGCAATTTAGCTTGGCGCGCGACGAGGCGATCGGCGAACTCGCCCCGAAGCTCCGCACGTTCGCCGCGAGCGAGGCGCACTACGAACGGCTGCTCGGCAAGGCGCTCTTCGCCGTTTACGGCGAGACGATTCCCCCCGACGCGACGATGTCCTTGCGGATCGCCGACGGCGTCGTCTCGGGGTATCGGTACAACGGTACGCGCGCGCCGTATAAGACGACCTTCTACGGCGCGTTGGATCGTTACCACTCTTTCGACGGCGTCTTCCCGTACGATCTTCCGAAGATTTGGGAGAACCTCCCCGCCGACTTCGATCCCGGGACGCCTCTGAACTTCGCGACCACCAACGACATCGTAGGCGGCAACAGCGGCTCGGCGGTGATCAACACGAAGGGCGAGGTCGTCGGGCTCGCGTTCGACGGCAACATCGAGAGCTTGCCAAACACCTACGTCTATACGACCGAGCGCAACCGAACCGTCGCCGTCCACTCCGCGGGAATGCTCGAGGCGATCGGCGACCTCTACGACGCCAAACGCTTGTTCGACGAACTCCGGACGGGCGAACTCTCCGATTAGCCGCGTCCGACAAGGTTGATACGGCATCGAGAAAGCCGCTCGCGTTTCGGGCGGCTTTTTCTTTTTGTTATAGTAATAGGATTTTGTTTGCTCGTTCGGATTATTCGTTCTATCTTTGTCGCGATTTTGTCCATGATTATTTTTTGGATCGCGCTCGGCGCGTCCGAATTACGTTAACAACCCAAAGGGAAACGAAATGGCTGTATGCCCCGTATGCGACGCGGAAGTTGAACTCGGCGTCGACGCCGAGCAAGGCGAACTGATCGAGTGCCCGGAGTGCGGAACCGAGCTCGAAGTGACGGGCGTCGATCCGTTCGAGCTTTCCGAGGCGCCGCAAGAAGAAGAAGACTGGGGCGAGTAGATGATTCGCGTGCTCGACGCCACGTTGCGCGAGGGAGAGCAAACGCCCGGCGTTTATTTCGATGGACACATTAAACTGGCGATCGCCGATTTGCTCGACGCCGTCGGCGTTGACGTGATCGAGGCGGGGCACCCGCTCGTCGGCGAGGAGATCAAGCAGGCGGTGACGCGCGTCGCCCAACGAAATTTGAACGCGCTTGTCGGCGCCCACGCGCGCAGCGTAAAGAAGGACGTCGATCTCGCGCTCGAGTGCGGCGTCGATTTCCTCGGAATTTTCTATTGCGTTTCCGACGAGCGACTTTCGGGCGTCGCGAAGAAAGACCTCGCGACGGCTATCGATCGGATTGTCGAGGTGATCGACTACGCGAAGAGCCGCAACCCGAGTATGACGATCCGCTACACGCCCGAGGACACCGTTCGCTCCAAGTTCGAGAACGTCGTCGAGGCGGCGAGAGCCGCGACCGAGGCGGGCGCGAACGTGATCAGCGTCGCCGACACGACGGGCTATATGATTCCGGGAACCGATCGGAATATGCACGACTTCGTCTCTCGTTTGAAAGACGCCCTCGCCGATCTCGATAATCCGCCCGCGATAGCCGCGCACTGCCACAACGACCGCGGCTTGGCGTTGGCGAACGCGTTGGACGCCTATCGAGGCGGCGCCGAAATACTCGACGCGACCGTGCTCGGGTTGGGCGAGCGCGCCGGACTCGTGGATCTCGCGCAGCTCCTCGTCGCCCTCAAGGTGGATTTTGGCGTCGAGAACGAATGGAACATGAGCAAGCTCGAGGAACTCTACCGTCTCGTCGCGCGGCACGCCAAAACGCCGATCCCCCACAACTTTCCGATTATGGGCGAGAACGCCTTCACGCATTGCGCGGGCGTACACACCCACGCGGCGACGGTCGATCCGCTCCACTATCAATCGCTCGACCCCGCGATCGTCGGACGTAGGATGGAAATCTCGCTCGACCATATGTCGGGCGTCGCCTCGCTCCGCTACGCGCTCGATCTCGTCGGCTTGAAGGACCTGCGCGACGACGTCGTCCGCGAAACGCTCGAACGCGTCAAGGAACTCGGAAGCAAAGGCAGACGCGTGCATCCCGACGAGCTTCCTTACATCGTCGATTGGGTCCGCTCCCATCCGGGCGAGACGATCGATCAAACGGCGACGGAGGGCGCGTAACGATGACCGCCGCCGTCCGCCGCCATACGCTATCCCTTCCCCTCTACCTCGCCGCCAAGCGAAAACCCAAGCGCCGCTAAGGCGCCCGCATCCGAACGACTCGACATAATTTCCAATTACTTTATTCACGGGAGAGACGACCATGAAAGTCGGTTTCTTACACTCATTGTTGCGCAAGGACGAGAAGTTCTTACTCGAAGAGTTCCGCCGCCGCGAAGGCGTGGAGCTCGAAATGATCGACGATCGGAAACTGGAATTCACCATCGGCGAGAACGGCTACGACTACGACGTCGTCGTCGAGCGCTCGATTAATCACTCGCGCGCGCTCCACGCCTTGGAGCTCTTCGGCGCGGCGGGCGTGCCGTGCGTTAACGACCCTGCCGTGGCGCGCGTATGCGGCGACAAACTTCTCACCTCCTTGGCGCTCGCCAAAGCGGGCGTACCACAACCCGAGGTACGCGTCGCGTTCACCGAGTCGTCCGCTATTTCCGCGATGGAGAAGATTGGCTACCCCGTCGTCCTCAAACCCGCGGTCGGATCGTGGGGACGCCTCCTCTCGAAGGTCAACGATCGCGACGCCGCCGAGTCGTTGCTCGAACACAAAGCAATCCTCGGCACCTACCACCATTCGATATTCTATATGCAGGACTATGTGCCGAAGCGCGGTCGCGACATCCGCGCTTTCGTCGTCGGCGACGAGTGCGTCGCGGCGATCTACCGGACGTCCGAGCATTGGATCACCAACACCGCGCGCGGCGCCGTGGCGACGAATTGCCCCGTCACGCCCGAGCTTGCGGAGATTAGCGTCAACGCCGCGAAGGCGATCGGCGGCGGCGTCGTCGCCATCGACGTCTTCGAGACCGAGAACGGCTTGCAAGTCAACGAAGTCAACTACACTATGGAATTTAAGAACAGTATCACGACGACGGGCGTGGACATCCCCGCCAAGATCGTCGATTATGTGATCGCGAAAGGAGCGGGCGATGTCGGATAAGCGAATAACCGCGTCAATCGTGGGCGGAGCGGGATTCGCCGGCGGCGAGCTACTGCGGCTTCTCTTGTTCCACCCGAACGTCGAGATTAAGCAAGCCACCTCCGAGCGGCTCGCCGGAAAGTTCGTCCATAAAACGCATCCCAATTTGCGCGGATGGACGAAACTCAAATTCTCCTCGCGGAGCGAGCTCGAACCTTGCGACGTTCTTTTTCTTTGCCTTCCTCACGGCGAGTCGTCGAAGGACGTCGATTTCTTTATGGAGAAAGCCGAGCGGATCGTCGATCTCTCGGCGGATTTCCGTCTGAACGACGCGGACGAGTACGCCCGCCACTATGGCGCGCCCCACCCGCGCCCCGAGTTGCTCGAACGATTTGTGTACGGCGTCCCCGAATTACACCGCGACGAAACACGCGAGGCGAAACTCGTATCAAGCGCGGGTTGCAACGCGACGGCGACCATCCTCGGGTTGTATCCCCTCTTCCGCGAGGGGTTGATCGAAACGGATCGCACCGTCGCGGAGGCGAAGGTTGGCAGTAGCGAAGGGGGCGCCACGCCGAACGACCACTCGCACCACCCGATCAGAAGCGGCAGCGTTCGCTCCTACGCGCCCGCGGGTCATCGGCATGTCGCGGAGATGCGGCAGGAACTCGGCGGCAAAAACTTCGCGCTCCATTTCTCCGCCACCTCGCTCGATATGATTCGCGGCGCGCTCGTTACGGCGCACGCGTTCTTGAAGGAGCCGCTCGAGGAGAAGGACGTCTGGAAACTCTATCGCAACTACTACGGCGACGAGCCGTTCGTGAGGATCGTCAAAGAGCGGGACGGCGCCTACCGCCTCCCGGAACCGAAACTGCTGGCGGGAACGAACTTCTGCGACGTCGGCTTCCAACGCGCGCCCGACTCTAACCGCCTCGTCGTCGTCTCGGCGATCGACAACCTTATGAAAGGCGCGGCGGGACAGGCGGTTCAGGCGTTCAACCTTATGCACGGCTTGCCGGAAACCTCGGGTCTCGAGTTTCCCGGCTTGCATCCCGTATAGGCGACGCGATGTGTCGGATACTCTTTGTAACGTCCGAGCGACCCTTCCCTGTCGCGGACGAACTGCGCGCCTTCCAACGCGTGTGCCTCGATAGCCCCGAGTATCAAGGGCATGGCTGGGGGATGGCGCTCTACGCCGACGGCGAGCGTCGGATCCGGAAAAGCATCAACCCGATTTGGAAGGACGACCCCGAGGGTTTCGGCGAGGCGAACGCGATCGTCGTTCATGCCCGGAGCGCCTTCGAGGATCGCGACATCCGAATCGAAAACAATATGCCTTTCTTCGACGACCGACTCGTCTTCGTCTTCAACGGCGAGTTGCGCGGCGTGCGAATCAAATCAGAGGGGCGAATCGGCGCGGAGAAGATATTCAACTTCGCGAAGCGATTCGACAAGGGAGACTTCCTTCCGGCGCTCCGAAAGGCGACCGCCGTGATCGCCAAGCGCACCGCGGCTCTCAAGGCGATGAATATCCTCGTCTTCGACGGCGAGCGCGCGTTCGTCTCCTCGACGTTCGCGGAGCGCGAGGAGTATTTTACGATGCGTGTTAAGCGGAGCGACGACGCGTTGCGAATTTGCTCGGCGCCCTATTTGGGCGAAGACGACTGGCAACGAATACCCAACAACAGCGCGGAGGCGTATCAATGATTATCGTGAAAATCGGCGGCGGGGACGCGATCAACCTCGAAGCGGTCGCGCGCGATCTCGCCGAAATCAATCGACCGTTTATACTCGTACACGGCGCGAACGCCTTGCGGGATCGGCTCGCGAAGCGCCTCGGCGTCGAGCGGCGCGTTCTTACGTCCGTGAAGGGCTACCAAAGCGTGTACTCGGACGAGCAAGCGATCGACGTAATGATGATGGCGTACTCGGGTCTCAGGAACAAGCGACTCGTGGAAATCCTTCGTCGGAACGGCGTCAACGCCGTCGGCTTGACGGGACTGGACGGCGGCGCCGTGCAATCCAAGCGGAACGCCGGCGTGCGCGTGCGCGAGGACGGCAAACTGAAGATCGTCCGAGACTTTTCGGGCAAACCGCAATCCGTGAACAAAGCGTTGTTCGAACTCTTGATGAACAACGGCTACGCGCCCGTCCTCACCGTCCCGACAATCGACGAGAACAACGTCGCCGTCAACTCCGAGAACGACGACGTGGTGGCGAAAGTGCACGAGGCGTTCCAAGCCGAGTTGGTTATTCAACTCATCGAGGCGCCGGGATACTTAAAGGACGCCGACGATCCGAACTCGGTCGCCGTTTCGATTTCCCGCCGCGACCTCGAAAAGATCGAGGCGGAAGCCGACGGGAGGATGAAACGAAAGATACACGCGTTACGTAAGCTCTTTGAATACGGGCCGACAAAGGTGGTCGTCGCCGACGGAAGAATCGACGAGCCGATTAAGAACGCGCTCCAAGGAAAGGGGACGATAATCATATGACGGACTTCAACGCCATCGAAGAGTCGCGCTCGCTCTCATGCTACGTCAAGCGAGGCGTCGCGCTCGTACGCGGCGAGGGCGCCCGCGTGTGGGACGACCGCGGCGCCGAGTATATCGACTGCGTGACGGGACACGGCGTCGCCAACGTCGGACACGCGAACCCGCGCGTCGCGGAGGCGATCGCCAAGCAGTCGCGAACGCTGACGACGTGTAGCGGTGTGTTCGCGAACGACGCACGCGCGAAGCTGTTGGAAAAGCTTTTCGACTTCGTTCCGTTCGCGATGGAGAAAGCGTTTCTCGGAAACTCGGGAGCCGAGGCGGTCGAGGCGGCGATAAAAATCGCGCGAGCGAACACGGGACGAGAGAACTTCGTCGCCGCGATGCGCGCCTTCCACGGCAGAACGATGGGCGCGGTGAGCGCGACCCACAAGTCCGACTACCGCGACGCCTTCGCGCCGCTGGTGCCCGGCTTCCGACACGCGCCGTTCAACAACGCCGAGAAGTTCGTCGCCGCAATCGACGAAACGGTCGCGGGCGTTTTCCTCGAACCCGTGCAGGGCGAGGGGGGCGTGCGTCCCGCCGACGAGGCCTTCGTTCGCGCCGTCCGCGAGCGTTGCGACGAGACGGGCGCTTTGCTAATTATGGACGAGGCGCAGACGGGCTTCGGTAGGACGGGCAAGCGTTTCGCGACCGAATATTTCGACGTCGATCCGGACGTCCTTCTTCTCGCCAAAGCGATCGGCGGCGGCGTTCCGATGGGCGCGACAATGGTCCGCGCCGGACTCGACTTGACGCCCGGCAAGCACGGTTCCACCTTCGGCGGCAACCCGTTGGCGTGCGCCGCCTCGCTCGCCACGATCGACGAGATCCTTGAACGCGGGTTGGATAAGCGCGCCGCCGAACTCGGCGAGCGCTTCGACGAACGATTCGATCCCGCGCGGCACGACGTCGTTCGCGAGCGAAGGCGCTTGGGACTGATGATCGGCGTGGAGTTGAAGACGAAAGCGAAGCCCTACCTCGAGCATATGGCGACGAACGGCGTGTTGGCGATGACGGCGGGTCCGACGGTGATTAGGATGTTGCCGCCGCTGACGATCGAGATCGAGGAGTTCGATCGCGCGATCGACGCGCTGGACGAGGCGTTGCGGGAAGTCGGATAATTCGATAGCGGGAATCGCCGCGCGGGACGCGGGTTTCGGCGAAGGACTACATCGTGTCGTGGAAAGCGACCTTAAAACGGTCGTCGGCGAAGAACTCCTCCCCTTTCGCGTTGATGTATCCCCACTTGCCGTCCTTCTTCACGGAGACGAGCCCCTCGCTAAACGAATACGCCGACTCGTATTTACACGGCACGACGAGCTTCCCCTCGACGTCGATGAATCCGTACAAGCCGTCCCGCTTCACGCGCGCGAACCCTTCGCTGAACGGTTGCGCGTCCTCGAACGCCGGCTCGATCGTCTCCTCGCCGTTCCGATCGATGAAGCCGTGTTTGCCGTCTCGACGAACGGCCGCGTATCCTTCGCTAAATTGTGAGACGTGTTGGTAGCCGCGTTTGGTAAGCTCGGCGCCGGATGTATCGATCACGCGGTCGAGACCGTCAACGACGACGTTCGCCAATCCTTCGACGAAGTCCTTCGCGCGTTCGAATCGCGGGGGAATCGCCTCGGCGCCGTCGCGATCGACGTAGCCGTAGGCGCCGTCTCGCTTCACGCGCGCGAGCCCTTCGCGGAAATCGTGCGCAAACTCGTATTTGAAATCGACGACGATCTCGCCCTTCTTATTCACATAGCCCCAGCGGAGTTTTTTTCGGACGCCCGCGCGACCTTCCGAAAAGGAAAACGCGTCGTCGAATTGGAAGGGTATCGCGACGTTCCCCGCCTTGTCGATATATCCCCATTCCTCTTGTAATGTGTCGAGATCGGCTTTGGTGCCGCGCCGCTTCACGGCGGCGAGCCCTTCTCGGAACTCGCGGGCGTAGAGGAATTGCGGATGGATCGCGAACTCGTCGCGCTCGTCCACGTATCCCCACAACGCCCCTTTCTTCAAACGATATAATCGAATTGTCTCGCCCATACTCGCGCCTTTCGATCACGTAGCGAGGAACGTCGCGCCGACGCCCGCATATAGTGGTATAGGAAAGAAGCGGGAGTTATCCGCGTTCTTCGAGAAGCTCTTCGACGCTGTTGATCAGCGTGTCCTTCGAGACGGGCTTGTTAAGCCAGCACTCGATACCCGCTTCCTTGCCTTGGTTCCGAACGTCCTTCGAGCGGACGGCGGTGAGCATAATCACGGGAGGTCGCCCGTCGGGAAATCGCTTTTTCATTTCGTTGACGAATTGCAAGCCGTCCATATTCGGCATAAAGTAATCCGAAATAATGAGGTCGAACGATTCCTTTGCCATCAGCTCGAGCGCCTCTTCCGCGCCCGCCGCTTCGGCGATTTCGTAGGGCCTGCTTTTCAGCGAGCGTTTAATAAGCGACATCCAAATCTCGTTATCGTCGATCACTAAAATTCTCGCGCTCATTGATTGACCTTTGCTTTGCTCGCTTGATGGGAATTTTCGGTAAAATGTTAGCGAAATATTCGGACTTACGCAACGCTCCCAAGAGAGATATTCTCGCGTCGGATTCGTACATTGCGCGGCATGAAACGTCTCTCGTACATCCTCGCGCTTCACTCCCTTCTCGCCCTCTCGGTTTTCGGTCAGGACGAATGGACGCTATGGCGCGCTACCGAATCGAACCTCCCCTCGAACGTCGTCAACGACGTGACGATCGATAACCGCGGAACGCCGTGGGTTTCGACCGACCGGGGAGCGGCGCGACTCGACGGCGAGGAGTGGACGGTCTTTAATCGGAAGAATTCCGGACTCCCTTCCGACTATATTTATACGGTCGCCTTCGATCGGCGAGGCGGAGCGTGGTTCGGAACCGGCGCGGGATTCGCCACGCTCGTCGGCGACGAGTGGAGATTCTACACCGTCGCCACCTCGGAGCTGACGCACAACCGCGTCGTCGATTTCGCCTTCGACGACGAAGGCGTCGCATGGATCGCCACGTTCGGCGGCGGCGCGCTCTCCTTCGACGGCGAGGAGTGGGAGTTCTTCAACGCGGGCAACGGATTCCTAATCGTCAACCTCGTCAACGACGTCGCCTTCGACCGCGACGGGACCCTTTGGGTGAGCGCGCGACGCGGCTTGACGCGACTGCGAGGCAAACGACGCGACGACTATCTGCCCCATAACAGCGCCCTTGCCACCGAGCGGGTCAATAAGGTCGTCGTGGACGGCGCGAACGTGAAGTGGATCTGCACGCCGGCGGGATTGTCCTCCTTCGACGACGAGAATTGGCGACTCTATAATAAATCGAATTCGGGGCTGCCCAACGACGCGGTGACGGACCTCGTCGTCGCGCCCGGCGGCGCCTTGTGGATCGCCACGGCCGGCGGTCTCGCCCGTTTCGACGACGACGAGTGGACGACGTGGACTCATCTGAACTCCCCCTTGCCCCACAATTTTATTCGCGCGCTCGCTCCGGGTCGGAACGGCGCGTTGTGGATCGCGACCGAGGGCGGCGTCCTCCGATACCGTCCTTAACCGCCCGGGCGACGTCGCTCGGTTTCATTTTTCAAGGACGTTTTGCATATTGCCGCTTGTCGCCGAACGGCTCGGCGACGGTTAGCGACCGTTTCGGGGGAACGGACGAACGACGCTCCGACGCGGCGCGTTCCGCGAAGGAAGCTCCATCCGCACCCGACTCGACGGCGCGCTCGCGACCGCGGACCCCGACTCATAGATTGTAGTTGTAAAGGTGACCTCATGGCGAAAGTCTTAATCCTCGAACCAAATCTCATCCGTCGGCGCACCATTTCGCAAGCGGTCCGAAAGTCGCTCGGCTACAACGTCGTGGACGGTAAAAGCGGCGTGGACGGAATCGCCGCCTTCTCCGACGGACCGCCGAACGTCATCCTTCTCAACCTCCATATGGACGAGATGAACGGCGTGGATTTCCTCACCAACATCCGAAAGAACGAAGAATACAAGGAGATCCCCGTCATCCTCCTCACCGAGGATAAGAGGAAGGACGCGCCCTCCGAAGTCCGACGACTCGGAATCTTCGACTATCTCGAGGGGCGTTTTGAGATGGACGAGCTCGTTAAAAAGGTGAAATATTGGAACGAGAAATCCTCCGTGGCGGGCGGCGGTTCGTCCCGTAAGAAATTCTCCGACGTGATGAACAAGCGGATTATGATCATCGAGGAAGACGAACGCTTCAGTCGCTTCTTTCAGAATCTCGTCGGGCAGCGGCTCAAACTCATCGACGGAAAAAACTCCGCGCAAGGACTGCAACTCTTCCGCAACCTCCGCCCCGATATCGTTTGTATGGGCGAGGATCTGAAGGTGCTCAACGCGCGCCTGCTCGCGGAGAACATTCGTAAGCTCGACCCCGGCGAGAGCGTGGACTTGTTCCTCCTCGCCGAGAGCGGCGAGTTCGCCTCCGAAGAAGAGAGCGCCGTGTTCAAGGACGTGATCACGAAGACGTACGACAAGGAGCAACTGACGCGCGAGTTCAACAAGAAGGCGCTCGGCATCGAGACGCTGTTCGACATCATCGTCGAGACGACCGACGAGATCAAGGAAAACCCGAACTTGCTCGCGCGTGAAATCTTTAACGGCGTCCTTAAAATCGAGTTCGACGACGAGCCGATCAAGAAATTCTCCGACTTCAAGTCAGACGTGTACATCGTCTGCGAGATCAAGGAGAACATACAGTTCTCGGGTTTCTACTTCCTCATCCTCGGCGACCAGAGCGACATCCGCAACATCGTCAACCGCGTGTTCAAATCGAAGGTGGCGGCGGGGCAAAGCGTGACGAAGCTCTTTGGAGATTTCGCCGCGAGCGTCTTCGAGGGATTCGGATCGTTATTGAGCCAGAAAAGCGTGACGGCGACGTTCGAGAAGTCGGTCGTGAAGACGAACGTGGACGAGCTGAAGCAGATCGAATCCGTGCAACTCCTCCCCCTCCGCACCGAGGAAGAGGGCGACACGTTCGTTTGCGGATTCGCCGTGCCGACGAAGTCGTAGCGCGGAAGTAGCGTCGGCGACGGCCGTCGCCCCTACCGCCAGTGAACGCCGGGGTCGAGCTTAGCCGCTTCCGCCGCGAACTCGGCGAGTCGGTAGCCCGTCTTCGCCGCCAGATCGGTCGTCGCGTTGACGTACTCGGCGGCGTCGCGCAGCTCGGCCG
>WJMR01000064.1 GCA_014727845.1 Ignavibacteriales bacterium | reverse complement strand
TGGAGCGTCAACTTCGACGTCGAGGGGCACTTCCGCCCCGGCTATCGGATCGAAGAGTTGCGCGGAAAACTCGAACGCGCCGGCTTCGAGATCGAACAACTCCACGCCACCTACGGGTGGATCGAGACGATCACGAACAATATATCATATTGGATTACGGGAGCGCGCAAGCGGAACAAGACGCTCTACGCGCTCGTTTTTCCCGTCCTCAATTTCCTCTCGTGGTTCGGGCGGAACGCCGAGCCCGAGAAAGGGGCGGGCGTTCTCGCGGTGGCGAGGAAACCCGAGCGACCCTCGGAACCAAAGGAGACCCGATGAAGCAAGTGGTGCGACGCGTCGTCGATCGGAGCGGCGCGATACAAATTAAAACGGCGCCTACGCCGACCGTCGGCGACGACCAAGTGTTGGCGGCGACGTCGTACTCGCTCATCAGCTCGGGCACGGAGCTGGGAACGGTGACGAAGACGCCGCTCGAGTTGACGAAGCAGACGCTCGCGGATCCATGGATGCGCGGCGCCGTTAAGCAGCTGTTGCTGGGCGGATCGCTTTCGACGACGTATCAAATCGCGAAGAACGAGTTGACGATGTATCGCCCGATCGGCTATAGCGGCGCGGGCGTGGCGTTGGCGGTCGGGAAGAACGTGCGCGGGGTGAAGGTCGGCGATCGCGTCGCCTTCGCCGCGCAGGGGCACGCCGAGCAGGCCGCGCCGAGCGGCAACCACACGGTGGTCGTGCCCGACGGCGTCGATTTGCAATCCGCCGCGTTCGTAACCGTCGGCGCCATCGCGTTGCAGGGCGTGCGACGCACGAACCTCGCCATCGGCGAGTGGGCGGCGGTGTACGGCTTGGGATTAATCGGCCAGCTCACCGCGCGGATCCTTCTCGCCGCGGGCGTTCGCGTTATCGGCGTCGAACTCGATCCCGTGAGAATCGAACTCGCCGAAAAGGCGGGGCTGAAGTACGCCGTCAACGCCTCGGACGAGGACCCCGTCGAGGCGGTCTCCCGCATAACGGGCGGCAAGGGCGCCGACGCGACGCTCATCTGCGCCGTTACGAAGGACGCGACGCTCGCCAACAACGCGATGAAGATGACCCGCAAACAAGGGCGCGTCACCTTCGTCGGATTGGTGACGATGGACCTCGAGCGTATGCCCTTTTTCCGGAACGAACTCGATCTCGCTTTCTCGCGCGCCTACGGTCCCGGCAGCTACGACGACGGTTACGAGAAGGGGCGGATCGACTATCCCTACCACTACGTTCGGTGGACCGAGCGCCGGAACCTCGCCGAAGTCCTCCGGCTGATGGCGGACGGGAAGCTCGACGTCGCGCCCCTCGTCGAGGAAGTCTTCCCCGTCGATCGCGCGCAGGAGGCGTTCGATCGGATAGCGTCGGGCGAGATGAAATCCGCCGCCGCGCTCTTGGAGTATCCGACGGTTCGCGAGATCCAAACGAAGATCCGCCTGCGCGAGCCGCGGCGCGCCGAGGGGAAGATCCGACTCGGGGTGATCGGGACGGGAACGTTCGCGAGGAATTTCCATCTGCCGAACCTCGCCAAGCTCGACGACTTCGCGACGCGGGCGCTCTGCTCGGCGGGCGGTCTCAACGCCGCCTCGGCGTCGAACATCGTCGAAGCGGACTACGTGGCGAGCGACTACAAGGAGGTTCTCGCCGACGACGAGATCGACGCGGTGATGATCGCCACGCGTCACGATCTCCACGCGACGATCGCCGAATCCGCGGCGCGGGCTGGCAAGCACGTGTTCTTAGAGAAGCCCCTCGCGATGAACCGGGATGAGCTCGAGCGGGTGAAAGCCGCCGTCCGCGAAACGGGCGTCGCGTTTATGCCCGGCTACAACCGCCGCTATTCCGTTCCCGCGAAGTTCGCGGCGCGCCACCTCCGTCGCTCGCCGACGATGATCCGCTACACCGTTTCCATCAAGAGTTTGCCCGACAGCCACTGGACGCTCGACCCCGTCGAGGGGGGCGGCCGGTTGCTCGGCGAGGCGGACCACTTCTTCGATCTGATGAATTTCTTTATCGGCGCGAAGCCGAGAAGCGCGGCGGCGCACGCGTTCGACGCGACCGAGGAGGATCGGTCCGGGCTCTACAACTTCGCCGTGCAAACGCAATACGAGAACGGCTCGATCGGTCAGCTCCTCTACACAAGTTTGGCGGGACCGAAGACGCCGCGCGAGCGGGTCGAGATATTCGCGGGCGAGTCGCTGGTCGAGATTGTGGATTTTAAGCGCGTGGAGGTTGACGGCGCGGCGAAATCGAAGAAGAGCGACTTGGGTCATCTTAACGAACTAAAACATTTCGCGAAGCTGGTTCGCGGCGAAGTCGATCCGCTCGTTGACGCGTTCGACGCCGCCGAGATCGCGTTGACGGCGGCGGAGGGATTGGCGGCAAGCTCGTCCGAGCGGAGCGAAGAGAGGTAGCGATGGATTACGCGTTGTTGATTTCCGGCGCGCTACAACTGGCCGCGGCGCTCGTCGCGGGCGCGCTTTTTCTCTACGGAGCGTTTTGGATTTTCGGCAAAACGACGGGCGAAATGGACGAGATCGCCGAACTGAAGAAGAACAACGTCGCCGCGGCGATACTGAACGCGGGCGTCGTCCTCGCCGCCGCGATCGTCGCCGAGCGTGCGGTCGAACCCTCGGGCGACTTAATAACCTCGACGATCCGCCTGCCCGACGCGGGCGTTTCGGATTACCTCGAGACGACGGGGTTGGTGGCGACGCACTTGGCGCTCTCGATGCTCGCGGCGCTCTTCGGCGTCGTATTCGCCACGCGGCTCTTCGCCGCGCTCACTCGTCGTATCGACGAAATGGCGGAGATCGCCGAGGGGAACGTCGCCGCGGCGATCGTCCTCGCCGCCGTCGTCGTCGCCGTCGCTTTGCTGATGCGCGAGGGCGTCGGGTCGGTCTTGGACGCGCTCATTCCTTATCCGACCTTCTCGATCAAGGATTTCGGAGGATAGCGAGTGGCGGAGGAACGGAAAAAATCCGGATGCCTGAAAACCGTCCTTGTCCTTATCGCCTCGATTATCGGGTTCGTTCTGTTCCTCGGCGTCGCGGCGATGATCGTCTTCGCGCTCCGGTCGGGCGACGAGCCGCTCGACGACGGGGGCGACATCGACTACGAGCTTACCGAACAAGCGCCGCCCGAGGATCGCGAGCCGAGCGAGACGGAGGCGCCGCCCGCCGAGGAGGCGATCGTCTCGGCGTTCCGCTGGAAGTTCGTCGATTCCCGAGCGCGGACGCGGACGTGCGACTTGACGCTCAAGATATTGAAGCGGGACGTCGCCGACGCGATGGCGCGGCTCGAGGAGATCGGGGAGACGAGCGTGGAGGATTTAGGCGTCGATCCCGCGCTCGCGCGCGCCAATCAAACGGCGTATCAGCGGGCGCTCTGGCGCGAGATTTTCCGACGCGTGCGGCTCTTCGAGGACGAGCGGTTCGAGAAGATCGCGCGGAATTTCGAGCGACTCTTCCGCCGCGACAATCTTGCCCCCCCCGACCGCGTTCGCTACCTCTTCACGTTCGTGCAGAACATCCGTTACCAACGCCCCGGCGGAACGTTCGACCTCTTGCCGCCGACGGCGACGTTGGCGCGACGCTTCGGCGACTGCGACACGAAGTCGATCCTGCTGCTGATCCTCTACGAGAAGTTGCGGCTCGTTCCGTGCGAGCTGTTGTGGAGTCACCGCTACGCGCACGTGATGCTTGGCGTTGCGGCGCCGGCGAGCGGCGATTTCCTCCGATACAAAGGCGGTCGTTATTTCTTTTTGGAGACGACCTATCCCGGATGGGAGATCGGCGAGTTGCCGCCCGACGTGAACGATCCGAGCGCGTGGCGCGTCGTCGATCTCGATCCGTAGCGCGCGATCCGTAGCGCGCGATCCGAAGACGGGGAAAAGATGATTTGCGCTTTTTCTTGTTTTTACTATTATAATTATCTAATTCAACCGTTTTTCCGGTATGACGATTAACGTATGATTAAGCTCATGAACGCCGACGACGTCGAAGTCGGTATGAAAATCGGAGCGCCGCTCGTCAATCACGAAGGGGACGTGCTTATCAATTCGGGCGAGACGCTCGAAGAGAAACACCTCGGAATGCTGAAGGAGTGGGGTATCCGATACTTGTCGATTGTCAAGGAAGACGACGACTAAAATGAGAGGAAACGATGATTAAACTAACGAGCACCGAAGACGTGAAAGTGGGGATGATCCTCGGCGCGCCGCTGGTGAACCAATACGGGCAGATTTTGATCAACTCGGGTGCGGAGATCGAAGAGCGCCATCTGGAGTTGTTGGATAAGTGGGGGATCCGCTATCTCTCCATTTTGCAGGAGGACGCGGGCGGCGGCGAGGCGCCCGTGGACGAGAACCAAGTGCAGGAAGCCGAGGGGCGTCTCGGCGAACGAATGAAGTGGAAGCCGCGCAATCAGTTCGAGGAAGACCTCGTGCAGATGGCGATGAAGAAAATGACGCAATATCAATAAGGTTTCACCGAAGAGTTCCCGAATAGTATGAGCATATCCGAAAAGATTAAGAGCCGCATTCACACGCTCCCGACGCTCCCGACGATTTATCACAAGCTCACCGAGTCGATGCAAAATCCTCGCGTGACGACCGAGGACGTCGCGAAGATTATCTCGACCGATCAAGCCGCGTCGTTCAAAGTGCTGAAGGTCGCCAACTCGCCGTTCTACGGGTTCAGCGGTAGGATCGAAACGATCACCCGCGCCATCCTCCATCTCGGCTTCAACGAGGTGAAGAACATCGTCCTGGCGCTCTCGGTCATCAACTTGTTCTCGAAGCATAAAAAAGTCGAGACGTTTCGTCCCGTGGATTTTTGGGCGCACTCGATCGGCGTGGGCATCGCCAGTCGGATGATCGGCGCCTACGTGGGCATCAGCAATCTCGAGAACTTCTTCCTCGCGGGCATCCTCCACGATATCGGCAAGCTCCTCTTCTTGGAGTTCGCCGACGACGAGTACAGCGAAACGTTGCGCGTGGTGAAGGAGAAGAAAATCCCCATCCGCCAAGCCGAAAAAGAGACGCTCGGATTGGACCACCCCGAGGCGGGCAGATTGTTGGCGGATCGGTGGAAGCTCCCGCTGACGATTAAGAACGCCATCTACAACCACCACGAGGGATTCGTCGGCGACAAGCCCGATCTCCTCGTCGCCTCCGTCCACGTCGGCAACATCGTCTCCCGCATTATGGAGATGGGCTACGCGGGCGACGACCTCATACCCGAGCCGAACGAAAAGGTGTGGGGCGTGCTCAACCTGCCGGAACAGCCGTTTACGGGTATGGTTGACGAGCTTATGCAGAACTACGAAGAGACGGTCGGACTACTCTTGCGCGACTAATCCTCGCCTACCTCCGTCGCGCCGTCCGACGCGTTACACCCACCACCAAGATAGGGGAGACGTTATGAAAACGGCGCTCACGTTCGCCCTCTCGCTCCTAATCGGCGCGCTCTTACGCGACGCCAACGCGCAATACGTCGGCGCGTATTTCGGCGGCGGCGTTGTGCTCGTGCCCTCGGGACCGAATCCCGCCATTAACTACGCCGTCGATCGTTACAACGAAACCCGCTCGTGGCTCGACGACGAGATGGACCCGATCCAATCCCATATGGGCTATTCGTTTACGCTTGGCGCGATTTTTCTCAATTTCGGGATGGAGATGGAATACGCCTCCTACTCAAGCGGAACCTCCGAGGCGTCGGGCGTGCAACCCGTTTCCGGAACCCGAGGCAAGCGGACGCTGTGGACCGACCAAGGCGTCTTCGCCATTAATATGTACTACCTCCTCGAGGAGCCGGGCGAATCCGACGCGCCCTTCTATCACGGTCCGGGTTTCGGCTTCGATTTCGCCTCCGTCTCCGCGTACTCGGCGGTCGGCGACGGCGAGGGATACGATTACGCCGACGAGCTGAACATGTATATCAACTTGTTCTATCAGTTCTATTTCGTGATCGCCGACGATTGGGACGAACCCGTCTTCGCGATCGACGCGCGCCCCTTCTACTCGTTCGGGTTGATCGGCGAGGACTATTATCCGCTCAACAAGGCGATCAATTCCGCGACCTACGCGGGCGACGATATGGATAAGCTCTACGATTCGTTCTCGAATCTCGGCGTCAAGGCGCGGCTGGTCTATTTCTTCTAATAGCGCGGCGATTACGCCCGGCGGCGATTACGCCCGGCGCTACTCGTCGTCGGCGCTACTCGTCGTCGGCGACTTCGTTGACGAACCGCTTGGCGATGTCGAGATCGTCGGCGAGTTCGAGCAATCGGCGCGGGGCGTCGGGACTTTGCTTGCCGAGGAACTCCTCCAGAATCTCGCGCGCCTCGCCGTCGGCGTCCTCGGCGTGTTCGTTGAGGAGTTCGACGACGGCGCTCAAGGATTTGGCGAGATCGCGCTCCAAGTCGGGGCGGTTCGAGACGTCGGAGTTGTCGGCGGATTTCTCCAGCGCCCGCGCCAATCCCGCCGCGCTCTTTCCCTCGAACGCCATCCGCTTGAAGCGTTCCTTCTTCTCGGTCCGAAACGTCGTCTCCAGCGCCGCGGCGATTACGTGCGGCATGGCGAACTCGCGACCGACGAGATCGCCGGCTTTGGCGATAAACAATTGCGCTTTGTCTCTTGGATTTTTTGTGGGCATATTCTTACATTAGAATTAAGGCGTATTAATCGAGGCGCCGCGCCACCTTACGAATTCGGACGGCGCGTTAACCTCGACGCCGATTGGGCGATAATAGTATAACCTATTCAACCGACGAAATGTTCCGTCGACGAAATGTTCCGTTTGGCGACGCGCTCGACGCGGCGAACTCGCTCGAAGCGGCGAACTCGCTCGAAGCGGCGAACTCGCTCGAAGCGGCGAGCTGTTGGGGGATACGAGCCGCAAACCGGGAGCGTAACCGACCGTTAGCGCGGAACCGTTTGGAGAAACTAATAATCTAATAGTAGAAAAGAAATCCAAGCCGTTCCCAACGGACGCGCGGAACGAGCGCTACTCGTTGAACCTTCTTTCGGCAAGAATCGAAAAGGGGAGCAATGCTCAACAATATCAAGCTCAAGGAGGAGATCGCCAAACGGCTCGAGAAGCTCTACGGCGTAAAAGCGGGCGCCCGCTATCGTAAGGACGGACTACTCGTGTACCGCTTCAACAAAGACGGTAGCGATAAGTTTGGCGTTTACTTCAGCGTTTACCCCGACGCGGCGGATATCCGCTTCTACGGCGGGGCGTTCACCAAACACATACAGAAGAACGTCTCGAACGTTTATAAGCGAATCCACTTCGACGACCGAACCACCGAGGAATATTTAGCCGAGTATCTCACGAAAATCGTTCGGAAGATCGTGAAGGAGAACCTCGTCGAGAAGGCGTCGGAGATACGAAAGAGAAAGCTGGTGAAAGGAATTAAGAACACGCTTAATGACGACCGATAACCCGACCCGCTCGGGATACGTCGCCGTGATCGGGTTGCCGAACGTCGGGAAAAGCTCGACGCTCAACGCGGCGCTGGGGCAGAAGATTTCCATCGTAACGGCGAAGCCGCAGACGACGCGCAAGAACGTGCTCGGGATACGCACCGACGAGGATTCGCAAATAGTGTTCCTCGATACGGCCGGACTGCTCGCGCCGAAATACCTCCTCCAAGAACGGATGATGCGCGAGGCGCTCGAGGCGACGGCAAACGCCGACCTGCTCGCCGTCGTCTTCGATCTCGTCGAGGATCCGACGGGCGAAAAGACGCTCGGCGACGAACGCGTAAGCGCCGTGTTGGCGACCGACCGGCCCGCGCTGGCGATCGTCAACAAGATCGACCGCTCGAACCAACCCGCCCTCGAGGCGCTCGGCGAGCGGATCGCGAAGACCGACCGCTTCTACGCCGTCGTGCCCATATCCGCCAAGCTCGGCGCCAACGTCGAGTCGCTCGTCGCCGCGATAAAAGAGCGGCTGCCGGAGGGTCCGAAATTTTTCCCCGACGACGAGATCGCGCAGGAATCCGAACGCTTCTTCGTCGGCGAAATAGTCCGCGAGAAAATCTTCGAGCTCTACGCCGAAGAAGTGCCCTATAGCGCCGAGGCGGTCGTCGAGGATTTCCGCGAGGAGGCGAACGGGAAGGATTTCGTCTCCGTGAAAATTTTCGTCGAGCGGGATTCGCAGCGCCGCATCCTGATCGGCAAGAAGGGCGAGGCGATCAAGCGCCTCGGCAAAGCCGCCCGCGAGGAAGCCGAGCGCTTTCTCGGTCGCGAGATCTACCTCGATCTCCGCGTCAAAGCCGTCGGCAAGTGGCGCTCGGATAAGAAGAGGTTATCCCGCTTCGGCTACCGCGACGACGAGGATCCGTCGGACGCCGAATGAAATTCTTCGCCGATCCCGTTCCCCCGCGTCGCGCCGAGTTGACGCTCGTCTTCGTAACGCTCCTCTGGGCGGGCACGTTTCCGCTGATTAAAATCGGCGTCGCCGACGCCTCCCCCCTTATGTTCGTCGCCGTCCGATTCGGCCTCGCCGCCGCGCTCTTTTATCCTTTCGCCCGCCGCGCCCTCCGAGGCGCCGATCGCCCCGCCCTCCGCGACGGCGCGCTCCTCGGCGTTCTCTTCTTCCTCGGCTACGCCTTCCAAACGCTCGGGCTCAATTACACCACCGCCTCCAAATCCGCCTTCATCACCGGCTCGTTCGTCGTCTTCACCCCGATCTTCCAAGCGCTCATGCGCAAGAAACCGCCGCTTATCGCCAACCTCGTCGGCGTCGCCTTCGTCTTCGTCGGCGTCCTCTTCCTCTCGAGCGAGGGGGAGACGATCGGGGAGAGTTTGCGGCGCGTGGGCGAGGGCTTCAATATCGGCGACTTCTACACGCTCCTCTGCGCCGTCGCCTATTCGCTCTACATCGTCGTGTTGGACGCCGTCGGCGAGCGGCATTCCGTGCGACTACTGACGTTCATGCAAATCTCGACGACGCTCGTCTTGGCGATCCTCGTCGGCGCGGCGCTCCACGCGACGGGCGTCGAGCCCGTCAAGCTCGATCCGACCGTCTCGCTTCTGCTCGTCTTCCTCTATACGGGCGGATTGGCGACCGTCTTAACGACGCTCCTCCAAACGCGCTTTCAGCGATACGTGACCCCCACGAAGGCGGGCATCCTCTTCTCGCTCGAACCCGTGTTCGCCTCCGCGCTGGCGTGGGCGACGCTCGGCGAGGAGTACGCCGCTTTGGGAATCGTCGGCGCGGCGCTTATCTTTGTTGGATTGATTATTTCCGAGACGTTCGGAAGCGAAAAGAAGCGCGAGGAAGAGGGCGACGAGCACGATGAGCGAAATGGCGAGAGCCGAGATTAACGTTTGGGGAAACGTTCAAGGAGTCGGATTCCGATACTTTACGACGCAACACGCCAAGCGATTGGGCGTGCGCGGCTACGTGCAAAACGTTCCGGGCGGCGATCGCGTTCGCGCCGTCGTCGAGGGGAACGAGTCGCGGATCGAAGACCTGTACGCCGAGATGCGTCGCGGACCGGCGAGCGGTTCGGTCGAGCGTCACGACATCGCGTGGGGCGCGCCGACGGGAGAGTTCGACGGCTTCAACGTTCGATAGAAGACCAATGGATATTCGCGTAGGAAACGGATTCGACGTTCACCGATTCGCCGAGGGGCGGAAGCTCGTACTCGGCGGCGTGGAACTACCGCACGACCGCGGCTTGCTCGGGCACTCGGACGCCGACGCGTTGCTACACGCGATCGCCGACGCCGTTCTGGGCGCGCTCGCGCTCGGGGATATCGGCAAACATTTCCCCGACGACGATCCCGCGTTCAAAGACGCCGACAGCCGCCGGCTCCTCGCCCGCGTCGCCGAACTGGCGCGCGACCGAGGGTGGGAGTGCTCCAACGTGGACGCCGTCGTCGCGCTCGAACGACCCAAGCTTAAGCCGCGCATCGACGAGATGCGCGCGCGCGTCGCCGAGGCGCTCGGCGTCGAAATCGACCGCGTTTCCGTGAAAGCCACCACGACCGAGAAGCTCGGCTTCGTCGGCAGAGAAGAAGGCGTCGCCGCGTGGGCGACCGCGCTGCTGCGGACCGCGCGCGATGTTTGAGTGGTTCTTTCAAAGCGCCGAAACGTTGCCCGTCGCGACGATCTACCTCGTCGCGTTTCTGGCGCCGTTCGTCGAGAATCTGTTTCCGCCCTCGCCGTCGGATACGGTGATCGTCGTCGTCGGTTCGCTCGTCGCCTTTGGAACGATCGACGGCGCGACCGCGTTTGGATTGGCGACGCTCGGTAGCGAGCTCGGTTTCCTCGTACTCTACGCGCTTGGACGGACGGCGGACGAAAAGGTCGTCCGAAGCGGACGCTTCAAGTTTATCTCGGTCGAGGCGATCGACCGCGTGGAGAAGTGGTTCCGGAAATACGGGTTTTGGCTGATCATCGGGAATCGATTCGTCGCCGGGATTCGTTCGGCGATCTCGTTTTTCGCGGGGATGAGCAAGCTCCGTTTCGGTCGGACGCTCCTCCTCTCGACGCTGAGCGCGGCGCTCTGGAACGGCGTGTTGTTCGGATTGGGGATCGCGTTCGGCGAGAACGTCAAGACGGTCGATCGATGGATAGCGACCTATAGTTACGCGGTTATTGGAATCGTCGCGACGGCGGCGATAGTCTTTGCCGCGAGATACTACATACTTAATAAGAGAAACAAGGCGGCGTGAAACTGTTTAAACGAACCGAAACCACCCCCGACGAACGTCGGGCGCGCGCGCGCGAACGATGGGCGCTCGCGGGCGGCGGATTGGCGCTCGGCTTGAGCTTCCCTCCCGTGCCCGCGCCGTTCCTCGTTTTGGTAGGACTCGTCCCCGCGCTCGCCGTCTTCGAGCGGCGCGACCGTTTCGGCGACGCGATCTCCGGCGCCTTCCTCTTCACCTTCGTCTTCTCCGTCGTTTCGCTCTATTGGGTCGGCGGCTTCACCGAGATGAAGGACTCGTTCCTCGCGCTCGGCGGCGTCTTCACCATCTTCCTGAATGCGTTCCTCTACCTGATTCCCTTCGCGGTATATCACGTCGCCCGAAAAACCTTCGGCGAGAAACCCGCGCTCTATCTGTTGCCGATCTTCTGGATCGCGTTCGAGTGGTGGTATAGCGCGACCGACCTCGCCTTCCCGTGGCTCGCGCTCGCCAACGCTTCGGCGACCGTCACGCCGTTCATCCAGATCGCCGACACGATCGGCGCGCACGGCGTCTCGCTGATTATCGCCTACTTCAACGTCGTCGTCTTCGTCGGCTATATCCACTATCGCGACCATAAGAACTTCCGCGCCGGCGTCTTTTTTGCCGGCGTTCTGTTGCTCGTCGTCCCGATTCTCTACGGCGCCGTCCGCTTAACCGCCATCGAGTTGCCGAACGCGTTCGTGAAGGTCGGACTCGTTCAACCCAACCGCGATCCGCACGAGAAATGGCGGATGAGCGCCCGGGAGCAGGTGGCGCGCTACCTCGAACTTTCGCGCCAATCCGCCGCGCTCGGCGCCGAACTGATTGTTTGGCCCGAAACGGCGCTCCCGGTGTACCTTTTGAGCGGCAGGCATCCCGACCTGGTCGATTCGATTCGCTCGTTCGTTAATAACGCCGAGATTCCGCTTATAACGGGTATGCCGCACGCGGACGTTTTCTATAAAGCCGAGAACGCCCCGCCCGACGCGAAGTACAACGAGACGCGCGACTACTACCACGCCTCCTACAACGCGGCGCTCTATTTTT
The DNA here is from genome assembly GCA_014727845.1 of Ignavibacteriales bacterium. Taxonomy (GTDB): domain Bacteria; phylum Bacteroidota; class Ignavibacteria; order Ignavibacteriales; family Ignavibacteriaceae; genus WJMR01. Next base: position 20,304 of record WJMR01000064.1, on the reverse strand, counting down.
CGCCGAGCAGTTACGACGTCGCCGTGCATCGGAAATCCAAACTCGTTCCCTTCAGCGAGCGGACGCCGTTTGTGGATAAGCTACCGTTCCTTCGCGACATGATCCGTTGGGGCGTCGGCATTAGCGATTGGAACGTCGGCGGTCCGCCCGAACCGTTTTTAATTCCGCCGGAAGAAACGCCGAGAGAGATACCCGACACGTTGCGCGTCGGCGCGTTGATTTGCTACGAGTCGGTCTTTCCGCTTATCGTCGCCGAGATGGCGGCGAAGGGAACCGATCTGTTCGCCGTCGTCACGAACGACAGCTGGTGGGGGAACACGAGCGGCGCGTATCAGCATAAGGAGATCGCCGTGTTGCGCGCCGTCGAGACGCGACGATCCATCGTCCGCGCCGCCAACGGGGGTATCTCCTGCGTGATCGATCCGATGGGGCAGATCGCCGCGGAAACCCGATACGGCGAAACCGCGCAACTCACCGTCCTCGTCCCGATTTCCAACGAGAGGAGCTTTTTCGTCGCGCATCCCCGCGTCGTCGTGTACGCCTCCTCGCTCGTCGCCTTCGCGACGCTCCTCTGGGGGGCGTTCGTCGCGCTCCGGAAACGATTCGCCAAGCGGTCGTAGCGCGAGCGCGCCTCTTCATCTTACCGAAAAACTTCGTACCTTTCTCGTTTATATATTTTCTTACGGGAAGCGACAAACCGACCGATGATCGACTTACGAAGCGACACCGTCACCAAGCCGAGCGAGGCGATGCGCCGCGCGATGGCGGAGGCCGACGTCGGCGACGACGTGTACGGCGAGGACCCGACCGCGAACCGACTCCGAGCGGTCGTCGCGGAACGCTTGGGCAAAGAGGACGCCCTCTTCGTGCCGAGCGGCGTGATGGGCAACCAGATCCTCCTGAACGCGCTCACCTCGCCGAGCGACGAAGTTATCTGCGAGCGCCACGCGCACATCTTCCACTACGAGAGCGGAACGCCCGCCGCCTTTAGCGGCATCCAACTCTACCCGGTCGAGGGGAAACGCGGCGTGATTACGCCCGAGCAAGTCGAGCCGATGATCCGACCCGAGAGCGCGTATTATATGCCTCGCACGCGGGTCGTCGCCGTCGAGAACACGCACAACCGAGCGGGGGGCGGCGTGTGGACGCTCGACGAGATCGCGGCGCTCGGCAAGCTCTGCGCCCAACGAGGGCTCTACTACCATTTGGACGGCGCGAGGATCTGGAACGCGGCGACGGCGACGGGCGCGACGCCCGCCGAAATCGCCTCGGAGTTCGACACCGTCTCGGCGTGTTTTTCCAAGGGGCTGGGCGCTCCCGTCGGTTCGGCGATCGCGGGCGATAAAGCGGTGATCGCCGAGGCGTTCCGCGTCCGCAAGGCGATGGGCGGAGGGATGCGGCAGATAGGCGTTCTCGCCGCCGCCGCGCTCCACGCACTCGAGAACAACGTCGATCGACTCGCCGAGGATCACGAGCGAGCGCGGCGCCTCGCCGACGCCCTCGCGAACCTCGACGGCGCCGAACTCGTGTACGACGAAACGCCGACCAACATCGTCCTCTTCAGAACGCCCGGCGTCGATACGACGACGGCGATCGAGCGGTGCCGCGAGCGCGGTCTGTTGATCTCCCATGGCACGGTCGATTCCCTTCGCCTCGTCGCGCACCTCGACGTCGGCGACGAGGAAATCGGCGAGGCGATCTCGATCTTAGAGGAACTTTTCGGGGAGTCGTCGTGAGCGAAATCGATCTCGCCCGCTTCCCCCACCGCTACGAGGCGCGCGTCCGCTTTAGCGAAGTCGATCTCTTCGGCGCGCTGAATAACGCCCGCTACGTGAGCTATTTCGAGGACGGCCGGCTGCGCTATATGCGCGAGGCGGGCGTCGCGGATCTCTCGCGCCTTTTCGCCGCCGATCCGTACTACATCGTTCGCAACGAGTTGAACTATCGGCGGATCGTGAAGTACGACGAGTCGATCGCGATTTACACGCGCGTGGCGCGGCTGGGGCGCTCGTCGTTCCGATTCGAGCACGTCGCGACGCGCTTACCCGACGAGGAGGTCGTCGCCGACGGCGTCGGCGTCGCCGTGCGCGTCGATCCCGAGACCGAGCGCGCCAAGCCGCTCGACGAAACGTTTATCACTACGATTCGCGCCTTCGACACCGCCGCGGAGCGAGACGCGAAGGAGGAGGAACGATGAGACGAATTGTCTTCGACATCGAAACGGCGCGCTATCCGTTCGAGGATTTGGCGGAGAGCCAGCAAGAATATCTCCTCCGACCCGCGCAAAAAGAGGACGACGAAGAGAAGCGCGCGGAGATGGAGGAGGAGCTGAAGCGCTTCACCAGCTTGTATCCCTTCACCGCCAAGTTGCTCGCCGTCGGCTTTCTCGACGTCGAGAAGGAGAAGACGTACGTCTATTACCACAGCGAGGAGCCCGAGGAGGAGTGGACGGCGGACTCCAACGGCGCGGTGTGCAAGGGGCTGCCCGAGCGCGACTTGATCGAGTCGTTCTGGCGCGTGCTCGGCGCGGTCGATCAGGCGATCTCCTTCAACGGTCGCGGATTCGACGCGCCCTTTCTGCACCTTCGCTCGGCGATGCTCCGCGTGAAACCGACCCGGCAGCTAATGGGCTACCGCTATCGGACGGACGATCACCTCGATCTGCTCGAGATGCTCTCCTACTATGGCGCCTTCCGCCGCTTCAATTTGGATTTCTACTGTCGCGCGTTCGGCGTCGAGTCGCCGAAGTCGCACGGCGTGACGGGGATGGACGTGCCCGATCTTTACGAGAAGGGCGATATGCGAACCATCGCCGAATACTGCGCCGACGACGTGATCGCGACGACGGAGCTCTATAAAATCTGGAACGAATATCTTAATATCGGCGGACGCATGTAGCGCCGCCCTTGATAGTAAAGGACGAAACGATGCAAGAACCCGAAGCGACGCTCGAACTCGCGCTCGAACACGGATTAACGGAGGAGGAATACGGTTGGATTTGCGAGCGGTTGGGGCGGACGCCGAACTTCACCGAGCTGGGCGTGTTCGCCGTGATGTGGAGCGAACACTGTAGTTATAAAAATTCCATCGCGCTGCTCAAAACGCTACCTCGCGAGGGCGGGCGCCTCCTCGTGGGCGCGGGCGAGGAGAACGCGGGCCTCGTGGATATCGGCGACGGTCTCGCGGTCGCCTTCAAGATCGAGAGCCACAACCACCCCTCCGCCGTCGAGCCGTACCAAGGCGCGGCGACGGGCGTCGGCGGCATCCTGCGGGATATCTTTACGATGGGCGCGCGACCGATCGCGGCGCTCAACTCACTCCGTTTCGGATCGCTCGACAATCCCCGCACGCGCTTTCTCTTCGACGGCGTCGTTCGCGGCATCGGCGACTACGGCAACTGCTTCGGCGTGCCCACCGTCGGCGGCGAAGTCTATTTCGACGAGAGCTACCAAGGCAATCCGCTCGTCAACGCTATGGCGGTCGGTATCGTCAAGACCGACAAGGTCGTCTCCGCGATCGCCGAAGGGGAGGGGAACTCCGTGATGATCGTCGGCTCCTCGACGGGGCGCGACGGCGTTCACGGCGCCACGTTCGCGTCGGAGGAAATTTCCGAAAAGTCCGAAGCGAAACGACCGAGCGTGCAGGTCGGCGATCCGTTCACCGAAAAACTATTGCTCGAGGCGACGCTCGAAATCATCGCCGAAGATCTCGTCGTCGGTATCCAAGATATGGGCGCCGCGGGCATCAGCTGCTGCACCTCCGAGATGAGCGAGAAGGGCGGCGTCGGGATGAACGTCGATCTCGACAAAGCGCCGCTCCGCGAGGAGGGGATGAGCGCCTACGAAATTATGTTGTCGGAAAGCCAAGAGCGGATGCTCGTCGTAGCGAAGAAAGGGAAAGAGGGGCGGATCAAAGAAATTTTCGACAAGTGGGATCTCAACAGCGAGATCGTCGGCGACGTGCGCGCGGACGGACTGCTCGACGTGCGGCGCGACGGCGAGCGCAAGGCGTTGATACCCGCCTACGATCTCGTCCTCGGCGGCGGCGCCCCCGTCTATCATCGCGAGACGAAGAAGCCGGCGTACATCGACGAGGCGCATGCCTTCGATCTCTCGACCGTTCCCGAACCCGCCGACTACGGCGCGACGTTCCGCAACATATTTGCGAGTCCGAACATCGTCTCCAAGCGGTGGGTTTTCGAGCAATACGACTCGATGGTGCGCACCAACACGACCGTCGGTCCCGGTAGCGACGCGGCGGTGGTGTACCTAAAGGGGACGAAGAAAGCGCTGGCGATGACGACCGACTGCAACTCGCGCTACGTCTATCTCGATCCGCGCGAGGGCGCGAAGATCGCCGTCGCCGAGGCGGCGCTCAACGTCGTCTGCTCGGGCGCGAAACCGTTGGCGATCACCAACTGCCTGAACTTCGGCAACCCCTACAAGCCCGAGATGTATTGGCAATTCAAGGAGGCGGTCGAGGGAATGGGCGAGGCGTGCCGCGCCTTCGAGACGCCCGTGACGGGCGGGAACGTCAGCTTCTACAACGAGTCGCCCGGCGTCGCGGTCTATCCCACGCCCGTCATCGGCATGGTCGGATTAATCGAGGACGTCGATAAAACCATGACCTCGCACTTCAAAGGAGACGGCGAAACGATCTACGTAATCGGGGAGAACTTCGGCGAGATCGGCGGAAGCGAGTACCTCAAAACCGAACACGGGTTGACGACGGGCGCGCCGCCGCGTCTCGATCTCGATCGCGAGAAGCGATTGCACGCCGCGTTGCTCGACCTCGTCGATCGCGGACTCGTTCGCTCGGCGCACGACGTCGTCGAGGGCGGGTTGGCGATCGCCGTCGCCGAGTGCTGCGTTTCCAACCCCGAGCGCTACGTCGGCGCGAACATCCAAGCGCCCGCCGCGGATCGCCTCGACCTCGCGCTCTTCGGCGAGAGCCGGAGCCGCGTCGTCGTTTCCGCCACGCAGGAACAACAACCCGAACTCGAGGAGCGGCTCCGCGCCGCCGGCGTCCCGTTCAAGATGATCGGACTGACGGGCGGCGACGCCCTCACGCTCGAGGATCGCTGGACGTTCCCGATCGAGGAGCTCGCCGACGTCTATCATCGAACGATCGAACGCGCGATGGAGGCGGATGTCCAAGCTTATTAGACGAATCGGATTGTATCGGCAATGGCGGTTCGCGCGCTTTCGGTGGTATATGTTCACACGCCTGCCGAAGGTCGCGCCCGTCGTGAAGTACGTCCGCTCTTTCTACAAACACTACGTGATTGTGTTGATCGACCGCCTCGATCGGCAGCACGCCTTCCTCTTGGCGGCGGCGATCGCCTTCACGTTCATCATCTGCGTCATCCCGCTCTCGTTGTTGATCTTCTGGGCGGCGGGATTTTTCCTCAGCTCCTCGCTCGTCGAGTCGCAGATCTATAACGCGGTCGATACGCTCGTGCCCTACTACCGCTACGCCGACTTCGTAAAAGTCCTTATCAGTCGCCGCCTCGACGAGATCGTCGAATACCAAGCCGTCGCCGGCTACCTCGGATTGATCGGATTGCTCTTCGCCTCCAGCATCTTCTTCGGCACGATACGCACGGCGCTCAACACGGTCTTTTTCGCGCGGGCGGACGTGAACGTCTTCGTCGCCAAGCTCCGCGACTTCGCCTTCGTCTTCGCGCTCATCATTCTCCTCTTGGTCTTCGCCGTCGCGCTGCCGATCATCGACTTCCTCCGCGAGGCGTCGAGCGAGATACCCTTACTCGGCGTTTTCGACTTGCCGCTCTTCCACCAAGCCGCGACGACGGGCTTCACGTTCGCCGTCATTTTCGTCGTGAGCTTGTTCCTCTATATGGCGGCGCCCGTTCGGAAGATCCGCTGGATCAGCGCCTGCGTGGGCGCGGCGTGGACGGCGGCGCTCTGGGCGGCGGCGAAAGAGGCGTTTGGATACTATATCTATAACCTCGCCGTGTACGGGAAAATTTACGGCGCCTACGCGGCGCTCATCGTCGTCGCGTTTTGGATTTACTACTCCGGCGTCATCTTCATCGTCGGGGCGGTCGTCGGTCAGATTTTCAACGAACGTCGGGAAATGAAGTACATTGAGAAGTTCGAAAGCGGCGTGTTTTAGCGCGCGCGTCGGACGCGAACATTTTGTATTTTGAAACGATCGAAAGTCGCGCAAAAAAAGGAGACCTATGGCGAAGAAGACGAACGTCGGCGTAATCGGCGTCGGGAAATTGGGAGGGCTACACGCGAAGATGTTCGCCGGCATCGAGGCGTGCGAGTTGGTCGGCGTGTTCGACGCGAACCCGGAGCGGGCGGCGGAAGTCGCGAAGGCATACGGGACGAAGGCGTTCGTCACGCTCGACGAGTTGCTGGACGAGGTCGAGGCGGTCACCGTCGCCGCGCCCACCCAACGCCACTACGAGATCGCGCTCGCGGCGTTCGCGAAAAATCGTCACGTCTTCGTCGAAAAACCGATCGCCGCGTCGATCTCCCAAGCCGAGGAGATGGCGCTCCAGGCACGCGAGAAGCGCCTCGTTCTGCAAGTCGGACACATCGAGCGCTTCAACCCCGCCCTGCTTTCTCTCCAAGGGTATCCGCTCGAACCGAAGTTTATCCAAACCGACCGCCTTGCGCAATTCAACCCGCGCGGCGCGGACGTGCCCGTGGTGCTCGACCTGATGATCCACGACATCGACGTGATTCTCAACCTCGTCAAGAGCGAGGTCAAGCGCGTCTCGGCGAACGGCGTCAACGTCGTCACCGATTCGATCGACATCGCCAACGCGCGCGTCGAGTTCGAGAACGGCGCGGTCGCCAACGTAACCGCCAGCCGCATTTCGAATAAAAAAATGCGGAAGATGCGACTCTTCCAGAAGGACGCCTACGTAACGCTCGACTTCGTCTCGGGCGTCTCGGAAATCTATCGCCTCGCCGATCCGAGCGAGAAGGCGGCGGGCGCGATTCAATTCGGCGAGATGGGCGAGGGCGAACGGAGGAAGCTCGTCGTTTACGAGCAACCGACGCCTGTCGAGGTGAACGCGCTGATGCGCGAGATGGAACTCTTCGTCGAGTGCGTCGCCAAAGGCGAGCCGCCCGTCGTATCCGGCGAGGACGGCTTGCGCGCGCTCAAGGTCGCCGATCAGATCGTGCGGAAGATCGAAGAGTCGCTGGCGGATATTACGTAAGAGGCGCTCAAGCGCCCGAGACAATCAAAACGAAAGGGACGGCAATGAAACGATTCGCGAATCCGAGCCGATTGGGGCTCGCGATTATTATCGTCGGACTGTTAAGCGTGCAGGGGTGCGACCTCTACGAGACCATCGTCAATCTTACCCGATTGCAGTTCTCGCTCGACGACGTGGACAATCTCAACGTAGCGGGCGTTACGCTCGACGACAAGAACGACATCTCCGACGTAACGACCTCGGAAGTCTTCACCCTCACCTCGGCGCTCCTCTCGGGCGCGCTGACGACGAGTATGACGCTGAACGTCGAGGCGCTTAACCCGAACGACGGCTCGGGCGGCTACCAACGTACGAAGGCGCTTATCAAGGCGTTCCCCTACAACCTTCAACTGCAGGAAAAGCGCGTCGTATCGGGGGACATCGAGGAGCCGATTAGCGTGCCCGGGACGGGCGAAGTCGAAATCTTCAAGCTCGGCGTCGAGTTCGATTTGCTCGAGATCTTCTCCTTCGTCGGATACGAGGACGCGCTGAACATGACGTTGCAACTCAACGCGAGCGACAACGACGCGACGACGCTCGCGCTCCAAGCGCTCCCCGTGGTGGGCACGGAATACGGCGACATCGAGTATCCCGACACGTTGACGATCGAGCAGACGATCTTCACGGACTAATCGACCGAATGGCGAAGAAAACGAAATACGCCGTCGGGATCGATCTCGGCGGCGACACCATTAAAGTAGGCGCGACGGCGAAGGACGGGCGCCTCCTCTTCAAAGGCGTCGTCGAGACGCGCGCCGAGGAGGGACCCTCGCGCGTGGTCAAGCAGATTCGCAAGGGCGTCGCCGCGGCCGTCGAGGCGTGCGGCGCCAAACCGATCGGCGTCGGCGTCGGTTCGCCGGGCGTCGTTAACGCGGAGGAGGGGATCGTCGAGAACCCGCCCAACCTGCCCGGATGGGGGCGGATACGATTGGCGAGCAAGATCGCGAAGAAGTTCGACCTGCCCGTCTTCGTCGAGAACGACGCCAACGCAGCCGCCGTCGGCGAGATGACTTTCGGCGCGGGCAAGGAGCTCGACTCCTTTATTATGATCACGCTCGGCACGGGCGTCGGGGGCGGCGTGATTATGAATCGCCGACTCTTGCGCGGCGAACATGGCGGCGCGGGCGAGATCGGGCATATGAGCGTGGACTACGACGGCGAGCCGTGCAAGTGCGGATCGCGCGGATGCGTCGAGGCGTACGTCGGGCGCGAGTACCTGACGAAGCGCGCCGCAACACGATTGGCGGACGCGCCCGATTCGACGATCAACCGATTAATCGACGGCGACCTCGAGGCCCTCACGCCGAAGGTGATTTGCGAGGCGGCGAAGACGGGCGATCCGCTCGCCAAGGAGTTGATCGAGGAGACGGGACGCTTCCTCGGCTACGCGCTCGCGTCCGCGGCGAACCTGTTGGATATTCCCGCGTTCGTCGTCGGAGGCGGCGTGGCGGGTTTCGGCAAACCGCTCTTCGACGCCGCCAAAGCCGCCGCGAAGGAGCGCGCGTTGATTCCGATGAAGCCGCGCCTACGCGTGCGCGCCGCAAAACTCAAGAACGACGCGGGCGTGAAGGGCGCCGCCGCGTTGGTCTTCTTCAGAGGCGCGTAGGTGACGACGATGCGAACGATCCTCGCGTGGGTAGTTCTCGCCGCCGTCGCGTTCGGGCAAACGCCGCCCGACTCGATCGACGCCGTACGTCTCGACTCCCTCGCGATCGACTCCGGCGATCTTTTCGACGCCGACTTCGCCGACACGACGCTCCCCGCGCTCGAAGACCCCGAGGAACCCGACACCGTCGCCGACGACGGTCTCGACACAATCGTTTACGCCAAAGCGGTCGATTCCCTTATCTTCCGCGTACGCGACCGAAAGATGCATCTCTACAACGGCGGCGAACTGAAGCACAAGGATACCCATCTCTCGGCGGGCAAGATCGACGTGGACTTCGAGCGGAGCGAAGTCGAAGCGTATATGCTTCCCGAGCAGAAGGGGGACACGTCCGTCCCCAAGCCCTCGCTCGAGGACAAGGGGCAGATCTACTTCGGCGATCGGATGCGCTACAACTTCCGCACCGAGCGCGGCTATATGACCTACGCGCTCACCGACCAAGAGCAGGGGGCGTATTCCGGCGCCCGCATTCGGATGATGGATCGCCTCACCTACTTCGTGCAGAACGGATTCTACACCACGTGCGACGCCGATCATCCGCACTACGGTTTCTTCGTACGCGAGATGAAAGTGATCCCGAAGGAACAAGTGGTCGGACGATGGATATTCCTGACGATCGGCGGGGTGCCCCTGCCGATACCCTTGCCGTTCGCGGTCTTCCCGATAGAGAAAGGACGGCGCTCGGGAATCATCGCCCCCGTGTACGGCTACAGCGGCGACTACGGCTACTACCTGAAACGCGGCGGCTACTTCTGGGCGATCAACGACTATACCGACTTGCGCCTCCTCGGGGACTACTACTTCAAGGGCGGATGGGGAACGCGCTCCCGCTTCCGCTATAAGATGCGCTACAATTTCGACGGCGCCCTTTTCGGCGGCTACACCTCCCTCGCGAAAGGCGAGCCCGACGACGCCGACTACGCGCCGAGCGAGGAATGGTTCCTCCGATGGAACCACCACCACGACATCTCGCCGACGTCGCGCTTCGACGCCAACCTCGAGTTCATGTCGTCGAACTACTTTCAACGCACCACCACGAACTTCGAGGACCTCCTCACGCAGGACGTCGTCTCGAACGCGACCTACTCGACCTCGTTCGAGAGCGTCGGCGTGAGCTTGACCGCCAACTACTCGCGACGGCAGAACCTGAGCACGGGCGACGTTGACGAGCGCCTCCCGTCGGTCTCCGTCTCGAAGTCGCAGTTCTATCCCTTCCGAGGAAAGAACACCGTCGGGAATCAATCGTGGTACGACCTAATCGGGCTGAGCTACTCGGGGCAACTGCTCAACGATCGGAAGATCCGCGACAAAGAGCTGGAGCAACGCTACGGCTACCGCCACTCGATTACGCCGAGCGCCTCGCCGAAGTTCAGCTTCTTCACCGTTTCGCCGAGCTTTCGCTTCGAGGAGAAATACTACTTCCAACAGACGCGGCAATACCTCGAGACCTACTACGCGCCGAGCGACGGCGGCTACGTCGCGGTCGATTCGTTGCGAAGGGAGGACGTGGACGAGTTCGGAATCGTGCGCACGTTTAGCGCGGGATTGGGCGCGCGCACCAAGCTCTACGGGATGTTCCCCGTACGCGCAATCGGCGTCGAGGCGTTCCGACACACGATCGAGCCGAACGTCTCCTACTCCTACCAACCCGATTTCTCCGACCCCGTTTGGGGCTACTACGACGAATACACAACCTCCGACGGCGAGGTCGTTCGCTACGATAAATTCCAAAACGGCATATTCGGCGGCGCGCCGCGCGGCGAGCGACAGAACATAAACTTCTCGGTGGGCAACGTCGTGGAGATGAAGACGATCGCCGATCCGACCGACACGAGCGCCGAGGCGGAGAAGTTCCGACTCCTCAACGCCAACCTCGGCTCCTCCTACAACTTCGCCGCGGATAGTCTTCACTTCTCGACGCTAAACGCCTCGTTCCGAACCGAGATCCGAAACTGGATCAGCGTCCAGGGCGGCGCGCGCTACTCGTTCTACGACGTGGATAGCGCGGGACGCGAATATCAACGCTATTACTGGGAGAACGGCGGATTCCCTTTGCGCTACACGGGTTTCAACGTATCGGTGAGTACGACCCTCAGCGGGGATAAGTTCGCCTCCGACGAGGCGCCGAGCGAGACCGACGAGGAGGAGGATATCGCGCCCGAAGAGGAACTCTACATCGCCGGCGCCGACTACAACTACGACGGCGTGTACGATCGCCGCGATCCCGACTTCACGACGCCCTGGTCGCTCTCAATGCATTTCCGATACAGCGAGAACCAACCGAATCCATGGACGTCGAACGTCTCGGCGAGCGTCAACGGCAACTTTGATATTTCGATCACGCGCAAGTGGAAGTTCACGCTCTCGGGCGGCTACGACTTGCGCCGCGAGGAGTTCACGACGCCGCGCGTCACCGTCAGTCGCGACCTCCACTGCTGGTTAATGAGCTTCAACTGGACGCCCGTCGGAACCTACACGGGCTATCAATTCGAGCTGCGCGTCAAAGCCGACCATCTCCGCGACCTGAAGGTCGAGAAGTCGGATCAATTCTATCGGAACCGCTACTGACGCGGCTCTCGGGGGGATCACTCCGTTAGCGAAATGGCGCCGATCGAGGACTCGATTGCGCGCGAGACGTCGGCGAACGCGGCGCCGGGGACGAGGTAGTCGAACTGAATAACCTCGCCGCGCGGATTGACGACGAGCAACTTCAGCGCGGCGAGTTCGTTCCGACTCACCATAAACTGGGTGACGGGCAGATCGCCGATTTTGAAGCGCGAGCGTTTCGCTTCCGAATCCTCGAACGCCGACTCGACGTGCAGCTCGAAGTCGCGACGCGCCTTATCCCCGCTCCAACGCGGGTGCTCGACGACGGAGACCAACAACGCGCCGCCGCTTGTCGTATCCTCGAAGAGAAAGCGCGCGCGGAAATCGAAGTGGCGTTGGTAGTGATTGAATCGTTCGAGTTGTTCGAGGAACTCCTCGAGCCGAGCGGATTCGGCTTCCGCCCAGCCGACGGGCGGACGAAACTCGACGCCGAGCGTCGTGTCTCGCGCGACGCCGCCGAGTAGCGAATCGACGACGGTGAATTCGAGCGGCTCGGGCTCCGGTTCGGGCGGCGGGTCGGCGCATCCGACGAGCGGGAGGACGAGGGAAATCGACGCGAGGAGAAGATACTTTGTCATATCGGTTTCGTTTTATGATCGGTGCGTGAGTCGAAACTTACAAAAGCGCGCGCGGAATATCGAACGACCGCTCGGACGGTAAACACGCGAACGACGCGTTTCGATAATACTATTATATATAGATAGCGGAAATTTCGAGATGTTTGGCAATCGAACTAAAATCGCGGTCGTCTATTGCGAGGGGAAGCGGATAAAGATCGCGACCTTCTCGCCGGACGATCGACCGCCGCGCCTGCTCGACGCGGTCTCGTTCGACGTGTACCTCTACGCGCGCTCGCTGGATCAAGCCGAGTCGATCGATATGCGAGGGTTCTTCGACGCGGTGGTCGATCGAATCGAGAAAGAGGGGATCGATTTGCGCGGCGCGGATTTCGTCGCCGCCCTCGCCGATCCGAGCTTGCACTACCGCCTCCTCCCCGGACGCGGGGCGAACGACCCGTACGCCGACCGACGCGCCGAGCGCTTCTCATCCGCGAGGTCGGGCGCGCTGGACGAACAGACCTGCGTCCATGTCGAGCTCGCCGACGCGGGCGCGCTCTCCGTCTATCCGAAACTCAACGACCGATGTTTGTGGCTGATCGAGCGCTTGGCGGAAAAATACGGATTCGCGAAAGAGCCCGTCGCCGTTAAGAGCGCGGAAATCGCTTTGGCGAACCACGCCGCCGCCGCGCGAAAGTTTTTCGCCGACGACCGTTCGATCGTTCTCTACGCGGGCGCCGAGCGTTTGCGGACGACCGCCCTCGTCGGTAGGATGATCTTCCGACAAGCCGACCCGATAGAGATGCAGGTCGGCGCGTTAATGAACTACGCGAACTTCATCGCCGTCGTTTCGGATACGGTCGCCGATTTCGGATTCGACGGTCTCGACAACGTCGTCGTCGCCGGCGACGAGGGGATCGAGGAGGCGACGGACGCGCTACGCAAGCGGTACCCTAAGGCGGAGGTGGCGCCGCTCGCGTTTCCGAAACTCGACCTTGCCGCGCTGCGCGACGATCCCGCGCTCACCGTCTCCGAATTCGCGCCCGTCCTCGCCGTCGCCGTCGAGTTCTTCCGCGAGGAGGACGCCGGCGAACGGGGATTCAACCTTACGCCGACCTACGTAAAGGAGCGGCGGTATTGGCGCGGCGTCGTCAAGCGATTGACCGCGGCGATCGCGACGCCCGCGCTCGCCTTGGCGGCCGCGGCGTACCTTATCGTCGCCGCCGGGATCGAGGAGGAGTCGATCGATAAGCGAATCGCCGCCTTGGCAAAGAAGCGGGCGGAACATCCCGAGCTCGTCGCCGAGATAGAGCGGAGGGACGGGAAGCTCGACCGACTCGAAGAGACGCTCGTCGAGATCGAGCGCTTGCGAGAGGAGCGACCGGCCGCGACGCCGATCGTCGAGCGCGTCGCCAAGGCGGCGGCGTATTCCGACGTCCGACTTGACGCGATGATTGTGGGGGAGGGGGCGCTCCGAATGGCGCGAGGGTACGCGTTCAACAAATCGGCGCCCGTCGAGTTCGCGAAACGATTTCCCGAAGCGTCGATCGACGAGGTCGTCGTCGAAGGCGGGCGCGTCCTCTTCACCGCTCGCGCGGAGGACGAACGATGAAACGACGCGCGCATTATCTGGTTATTCTTCTCGTTCTCGTCGTCGCGTTCGCGGCGGCGGGGTGGGCGTATTGGTTCCGCGAGGGGGCGCCTCGCCTCGAAGAGAAGCGGCGAACGCTTGCGCGATACGAGCGCTATCAGTACAACGAGACGGCGCTACGTAAGGAGATCGACGAGCGGACGCCGAGATTGGAGCGCGCCGACCGCGCGATCGTCGAGGCGGGCGGCGGGGTTCCCGCGTCGGTCGCGCCAGAGGAGGTCCACGAGACGGTCGCCGCTATCGACGAGTGGCTGACTTCCAAACACGAGTACGCGCTCTCGTTCCTCGGCGTGGAGCGCTTGGATCCGTTCATCGCGCAACGTTACCGAATGACGGGGCGCGGAACGTGGGGGGACGTCAAGTCGTTGGTCGCGTCATTGGAGGCGTCGGCAAACGCGACGCGCGTCGCGTCCGCGGCGACGGCGTACGAACCGACAAGCGGTTTGATTCGTTACGCGTTGACGCTCGAGGTCTTCTCGGCGTCGGACGGCCGCGCGGCGTTCGAGGAGTCGCCCGCGCCCGCGATCGCGTTGGACGAGACGGACGATCCGTTCGCGGGTCCCGCCGAGTTGGCGCCGTCGCCGTTCGCCGCTTCGGGGGAGACGACCTACCTCGGCTTGTTCGATGCGGGCGCCGCCTTCGCCGACGAGAGCGGACGCGTCTTCGTCGCCGAAACGGGAGAGCGAGCGGGCGGGGCGCTCGTGCTCTCGATCGACCGGGCGTCCGAGGAAATTACGCTGCTGACCGTCCGCGACGGAAAGCCCGTCGTCGAATCCCGAAAACCCGACCGCCTCAATCGGTAGCCCCGCCCTCGTTTTCCTCGCACATCAAAAATATTTATATTCAAAAAGATTAATAGGAGAGAACCGATGATTACCCGGTTATTAGCGACGGTGGCGGCGGTCGCGACGCTCGTCGGCGTCGGCGCGGCGCAAGAACTCGACGCCGTCGTCGAAGTGAACGTCGATCGACTGCAGAACAAGCACAAGGATATCGTCGCGGAGTTCGCCTCGGACGTCCAACGTTACTTGAACGAGAGCCGCTTCACGGGCGAGCCATGGAATTACGAGCCGATCAACTGCTCCTTCGCGATTATTTTTCAGAGCGGCAACGACGATCTCCAATACTCCGCGCAGGTGATCGTCCGGAGCTCGCGGAAAATTTACCAATCCGACAAGTACTCGCCGATGCTGGCGGTTAACGACGGCGGTTGGAGCTTCCCCTACGAACGAAACCAGACACTCTATTTCTCGCCCAACCGCTTCGCGCCGATCGAGAGTTTCCTCGACTACTACGCGAATATGATCATCGCGTTGGAGCTGGACTCGTGGGACCCGCTCGCGGGCGGACCGTTCTACCAAGCGGCGAACCAGATAGCGACGCAGGGCAACTCGTCGAGTTACTCGAGCGGATGGGAGAGCGTGACGGGCAAGTATAATCGCTTGGATATGGCGAGCAACGCCATCAGCGAGACCTACCGCCCGTTCCGCGAGGCGATCGCCGACTACCACTACGGCTTGGATATGATCATCTACAAAGGCGACCGCGCCGGCGGGCAGAAGTATATGGCGTCGCTCGTCGAGACGCTCTACGATATGCGGTCGCGCATCGACATGCGCAGCGTGTTCGTCAAGGCGTTCTTCGACGCGAAGTACGTCGAAATCGCGGACTACTTGAGCGATTACCCCGACGCGTCGATTTTCGAGAAACTGAAAAAAATTGATCCGCAGCACATCGGCAAATACAACGAAGTGTTGGACGCGAGATAGGACAAACGTAATCGAAGGACGAGCCGAGTATGGCGAACGATAAACGCGGGGGCGACGAGCGCGGGGAGTTGCTCCAGCTCGTAAGTTTCAACATCGGAGAAGAAGAGTTCGGCGTGGATATCCTGCGCGTGCAGGAGATCAACAAGATGACGAAGGTAACCCGCGTGCCGAACGCGCCCGACTTCGTCGAGGGGATAATCAACTTGCGCGGCAAGGTCATCCCGATCATCGATTTGCGCACGCGCCTGAATATGGCGAAGAAGGAGGAGGATAAGGACACGCGGATCGTCGTCGTGGAGCTGGGGGGCGACACGATCGGGTTCGTCGTGGACGCGGTGAGCGAAGTCTTACGGATATCCCGCGACGTGACCGAGCCGCCGCCGCCGATTGTGGCGGGCGTGCAAAGTCGGTTCATAACCGCCGTCGCCAAGCTCGAGGATCGGTTGCTCATTCTGCTCGATCTCGAGGCGATATTCTCCGACGAGGAACGCGAGGAGTTGCGCTCGTTCGAGAGCGAGTAAGAGCCGCGCGATAAGCGACGACCGCTCGCATAATAATTTTATGACTAATCCGGAATCGGCGGGAGCGCCCTCGGAAGGAACGCCCGCACTCTTATCGACGATATTCGACGCTCGCCCCGAACCCGTTTTCCAATTTGGGAAGGACGGGGAGGTCGCGTACGCCAACGCGGCGAGCGAGCGGGCGGGAATCGCAAAGGGAGAATCGTATCTGCGAGCGTTCTCCGAAACGGAACGCGAGGACGTCCGAAAACGAATGGACGAGTGGTTCGAGGCGGGCGCCGAAAAGCTCAAGGAGTTGAAGACGCCGGCCGAGAACGACGACGCGCTCGCTTATTCGAGATGGACGCTGACGGCGACGCGCGACGCGAAGGGCGCGCCGACGGGCGCCTTGGCGATCGGGACGTGCCCGGCTTGCCGGGAGGGGAAACGAATCCAAGAAGAGTTTCAAAAATTCGCGGAAACCGCCGTCGAGGTGGTGGTGGTGTACGACCTCGACGAGGATCGTATGGTGTACGCCAACCGCTCTCGGTTTCTCGATCGACCCGTCGAGGAGTGTTGCGGCGACGAGCCGATCTTCGTTAAGCGCGCCGCCTCGGAGGGCGAGCGAGTTCTCGAGTTATGGAACCGCGCGCGGCGAGGCGAGACGATCCGCAACGAAACGTGGGAGGTCGTCGATACGGACGGCGAAGTCTTTCGCCTCACGGGGTCGTTCGCTCCGATGCGAGACGACGACTCGTTGCTCTTGACGACGATAGCCGATCACCGAAAGACCGACGAGCTGTCGCGGGCGCTCGTCGTCGCCGAGGGCCATTACCGACAACTATTTGAGGACCTTCCGCTCGCGCTCTATCACACGAGCGTTCGAGGAAGCGTGCTCAAAGTGAACCCGGCGTTCGCGAAGATGTTCGGATACGACGACGTCGAGGACGTTCACGCCCGCGTGACCGATCTCAAGCGCGATCTCTATCACAATCCGGAAGATCGCGACCGCATTGTGAACCGACTGGTTAAATCGTCGAAGCGTTTTCTCCAAACCGAGGCGACGTTCAAACGAAAAGACGGCTCGACGTTCGACGCGTTAATACATATGCACAAGACGTACGACCGCGCGGGGGATATGTTCCTCGCCGGTTACGTGCTCGATCGCTCGATGCAAAAAGCGACGGAACGCGCGTTGGACGACGCGAAACGCCGCGCCGAGGAGAACAGCCGACTGAAGTCCAACCTGTTGGCGAACATCAGTCACGAATTCCGCACGCCGATGAACGGCATACTCGGTATGGCGTCGGCTATGAAGCAAGTCGCCTCGTCGCCGCTCGTCACACGAATGGCGGGCAACATCGCCGAGGCGGGCGAGCGACTGATGCGCACGCTCAACTCGCTCTTGCAGATGTCCGATCTCATCTCCTCCTCCCGCGATCCGATCTTGCAGAAGGTGGACGTCCGCGCAACCTTCGCCGCGCTCGAGAAACACTACCGCCCGCGCGCCGAGAAACGCGGACTGGAGTTTTCGATGGACGTGCGCGTGGACGAGGCCGCCGTTACGGGCGACTCGGATATGGTGCGCCTTGTGGCGGAAAATTTAATCGACAACGCGGTGAAGTTTACCGGCAAAGGATACGTTCGGGTGACGGTCGAGAAGCGCCGTCGGGAGGAGAGGCGCCACCTCGCGATCGAGGTCGCCGATTCCGGCGTCGGCGTTCCGCTCGAAAAGCGCAAGGCGATCTTCGAGGAATTCCGCCAAGCCAGCGAGGGACGCTCGCGCGCCTACGAGGGCGCGGGGTTGGGGCTGTCGATTTGCGCGCGGATCGTCAAGATGATGCGCGGCGAGATCGAGCTCGACACGACGCCCGGCGAGGGAAGCGTTTTCCTCGCGCGGTTGCCGCTCCACGAAGCGGATGAGAGCGACGCGGAGACGATCGACGAAACCTCGATCGAGTCCGCGTTCGAAAATGAGATCGAGATTCGCGGCGGCGAGGGGCTCTACGTGGAGGACGACGCCTCGAATCGCGAGATCGCCGAGTTCTATCTGATGAACCACCGCTCGCTCGACTTCGCCCACACGGGAGCGGCCGCGGTGGAGGCGGCGAAGCGCAAACAATATCGTTTCATTCTGATGGACGTCAATCTCGGGGCGGGTTTCGACGGACTCGAGGCGGCGCAACGCATTCGGAAAATCAAAGGGTACGAGGAGGCGCCGATCGTCGCCATCACCAGTTACGCCTTCCCCGCCGACCGCGCGAAGTTGCTCGACGAGGGGTTCTCCCACTTCCTCCCCAAACCGTTCACGCAGGAAGACCTCGTCGATCTGGTCTCCCGTCTGTAGCGCGCCTACCGTATCGACTTCACGCGCCGTCGGGTCTCCGCCGCGAAGTAGGCGTATATCAAGGCGATCAAGCCGCCGGCGTATCCAAGCGTCCGGAACGACGCTTCGGGCAAATCAACCGAGAGGCGCCGCTCCACGCCGAGCGGTATCAACGCTCGTTCGATCGTCTCCGCAAACGAAACGTCGCCGCCCGTCGTCGCCGCCACGCTCGTCAGAACGCCGAGCGCGACGCCGAGCGTTATCAACGCCCAGAGGAAAAACATCCCGCCGCGCGAGGTCCTCTTCTTCGGTTTCACAATTTGATTCATCACGCGATCGGCGAGATCGGCGGGCGGCTCGTAATTCGGTTCGACGCGTAGGCGGCTCGCCAACGCGCGGTGCGCCTCCGCTAAACGACGGAGCGTCTCGTCCTCCGAAAGTCGTCGCTCGAACTCGGCGCGCTCCGCGGGCGCCTGCTCGTCGTCGAGATACCGGCGCAATTGTTCGTCCTTCATCGCAATTCCTCCTCGATGCCGTGCGTTTTAAAATATTGTCTGATCCGTTCGCGCGCTCGGTGGAGCGTCACCTTCGCGTTGGTTTCCGAGAGACCCGTCGTTTCGGCGATTTCCGCGATCGTCAGATCGTCGCGATAGTAGAGCTCGATCAGCGCGGATTGCGCGGGCGGCAGCGCGTCGAGCGCCCGCTCGATCCAAGCCGAAAGCGCGGGGTCGCGTTCGGCGCGGTCCTCGGCTCGCGCGCCCTCCCCGAGTTCCGGCGGCGCCTCGCTCTCGCGTCGCCGCTTCCTCGCCGCCGAACGATTCAACGCCGTCGTGTAAACGATCCGATACAGCCACGTCGAAAACTTCGACTCGCCGCGAAATTGACCGAGGCGCTCGTACGCCTTGACGAACGAATCCTGCAAGCAATCGGCGGCGTCCTCGGCGTTACCGAGCATCCGCAAACACAAGCCGTACGCCTTTTTCTCGTATCGCTCGACTATCAGTCGGAAATCCGACGTGTTGCCGGCCTTGACCGACTCGAGCGTCAACCGTTCGTCGTATTGTTTCATACGTTTGTTTAGACAGCGCGCCGCTAGCGGAAGTTACAATATTTTCGGAACGAATTTCGTAACCGTACGCCTCCGACGTCGGTCAAAAGGGTAACGAAAATGAACAACGAATCAAATCGGAGAAAGTCATGGAAGGCATACTTGTTCCCATCGCAATGTTCGTCGGCGTCGCGGCGACGATCATCGCCTATTTCTATTATCGGAATCGCGAGCGCACCGTCTTGGCGGAGCGCGGTTTCTCGGCGGAGGAGCTGGAGCGACTCTACAAATTAAACAAGCCGGGCGACGGCGGCAGGAAACTGATGGTGGCGGGCGTGGTGTTCATCGCCTTCTCGATCGGGTTGCTGGGCGGATTCGCGACCAAGCACATGCTGGACGGCAACTTGATGGCGGTGAGCATCTTTCTCTTCACGGGGCTCGGCTTCATCGTGGCGAGTAAGATTCCGAGACGCAACGGGGAGAACGACGCCGAGTAGATCGTCGATCGACGTTTTGCGAGCCGCTTTTAACCGAGCGGCTTTTTTAATATCTTCGCGGATTTGGAGGGACGACCGAGGCAATGGCTGCGCGAAAAACAATCGGCGAACGACAAGGCGTGCGGATCTACGACGACCTGCGCGAGGCGACGCGCGACCTCGAGCGTCGCGCCTCCGAGCGGTATTATCGTCGTCCCGTACCCGCGTTCGATCGGCGCCACGACCGCGCTATCGTCGCCGCGGGCGCTCGCGTGAACCTATTCCGACGGACGTGCGAGAAGTGCGACGAAGACCGAACCCGCCGCCGCGAGGATCTCGGCGCCTTCTGTCGTCACCTCGCCGTCGCCGCCCTTCGACGCGCCGATCTCGGCGAGCTCGACCGCCTCCTCCTCGAAACGCGCGTCAAACAAGGCGCCGAGAAGCTTCTCTCGCGCGCGCTCGACGGC
>WJMR01000063.1 GCA_014727845.1 Ignavibacteriales bacterium | reverse complement strand
GTCCCGGCGGGTTGGGCGTCGGCGAGAGCGTCGCGCAGGCGGTCTTCTCGCAATACGGCTTAACAATGGGAGCTTCTACAATGCTACTTGTTCGCGTCTGGCAAGCGCTCGTTCGGTTGCCGGGCGGCGTGATTTACCTGTTTACGAAATCGAGCGAGGGCGAAGAGAACGCGCTCGAATAGGAGCCGTTCAAAAGGAGCGTTTACAATGGGAAAAAAACAATTACGCAACTTGGCGTTATTATGTTACGGAGTTGTCGCCGCCGTCGGTTTCGCGTTGATGATATATATGGTTGATAAGCATATGGCGCTGTTGGACGACGGCATCTATATGTATCTAATAGGCAACGCGGATCAAACCACCTACTTCTTTAGCTCTTTTCACCTGCTCTACGCTCATCTGTTCGGATGGTCGGGGAGCGACCCCATAACGGTTTCTTTAGTTCGGGTATTCTCGACGCTGGCGGTTTCCTGGTTTGTGGCGTATTCCGTAAAACGGTTTATTGCCCCGTTTCATCGGGCGTCGATTTTGCTACTTTTTCTCTTCGTGCTGGTGTTCTTCGAGGGCGTCGCCATTTCCGGTTTTTTAGTCTTCTCTTATAATACATTGCCGATGCTTTTCCTGTCGGCGGCTTTTGGGTTGGGAATACTGATTGTGGGAGAATATCCGACGCGATCGGCGAATATAAAAGCGGATTTTGCATACTCGGCTCTCGCCGGCGTGGCTTCGGGAGCGATTCTATACGGTCGTTTCACTACGTCGCTCGCCTTTATCGGCGTGTTGGTCGTTATGTTTCTTTTTTGGCCCGGCGTTCGGACGCGCCGCGCGAGAATGGGGACCGCCGGAATCGCCGTCGGCGGCTACGCGCTTTTCTTGGCGTACGGCAACTTCTTTATTGAGCCGCTGGCGTTTTATGTCGATAAAACACTGGTCAGTCTTCGCTCGTTTTCGGAAGCGGGACAGGATCCCGGTTCCTATATCGAGAATGCGCTTAATTTTTTCTATATAGTCGGCGCAATAGCGTTCCTTTCGTTGACGTTTCACATAGCGGCAAACGCGGACGGACTCGTCTCGGCGCGTTCGCTTACCTCAATCCGGAAGCTTGTTGTTCGGATATCGATATGGGTTGCTTGGTCGGTAATAGTGATAGTCGGTGTAACGCTTGTTTATCGGAATATGGGGCTAAGATCGCAAATAGTGGTCGCGGCGTTTTTCGCGTTCTATTTCTTCAAGTCGTTCTTTTCTGAGCGCGAGGGGGAGGCGACGAACGGCGTGTGTTTACGATTGCCGTCGGTCTCGTTGTCGAGTGGCGGCGACGCACAAACGTTACGTCGCTCGATGTTCGCGTTTCTCGCCCTGTCCGCGGTTATTCCGCCGATTATCGCTTTTGGGACGGCCAATCAAATGGCGATAAACGCGTTATATGGCGTCCCATTTTGGGCGGTTGGGTTCTATGCCGCGCTCGTGGCGTTTCGGAACCAAGGCAAGCGCGACGACAAAGAGCGCAAGACTCTACAGCGGCCGCTCATAACGCTCGTGATTGTTTATACGTTTGCGGTTTTGTTTTTACCGGACATTTACGGAACGCAACCGCGTTTAATAGCCGATTGGCGGGGGGTCGAAGGACTCGAAAACGGCGACGGGTTGCAATTCCCTCCACAGACGGCCGAGTTCATCGACGCAACCAGTAAGATATTGCAAGACGCCGAATTCGAGGCGAGCGATGAAATCATTTCGTTGACCAGAAACATGAGCGGAGCTCTCTATTTCCTTGGCGCGAGATCTTCTATGGGAATATTTTATAATCCGAATAAAGTGGCGCCAAACCTCTACGCCCTCCGCGCTAATCCTCCGAAGGGGGAGCGGATATACCTCCTACGACGAACTTCCGAACCGATACCCGGTATTGTCAAAGAGGCGCTACGCGAAGAAGGCGTCGATTATCCGGCGGAATTTGCGACCGTCGGGAAAGTCGCGTTTCCTCTTATCGAGGCGGATACATTGTATATCTATCGTCGAGTTAGATAGAGCATGGAAACGGGCGTATTCGTACGTCAAGAAAGAGCGAATCATATCCGAGTCGGATAGCAAGCAATCGCGTAATATTTTACAAACGTTAGAGTTATGATGAAGCGGGAAAACATTTCTACGGACGACAAAACGGCGAAGCGGATCTCGTGGGGCTACGCCATAGCGTTGGTTTTCAACGTCGGCTTGGTTCTGTGGGGCGTAAACAAAGGCGTCTCGTTCTCCGACGAATCCCTCTATTTCTATCTTATCGAAGACGTCGATCGTCTCAGCTATTTCCTCTCTTCGTTTTATCAAGTTTACGTTCACTTTTTTGGTTGGGCGGGGCTCGATATAGTATCGGTGCGGTTGGTTACGCTGACCCTGTATGTCGTTACGCCCGCCGCATTCGCCTACGGCGCTTGGATTTGGTATCGGGGCGTGTCTAATCGACGAGTGTCGTTTCCGTTCCTCTACGTGTGGATAGCGCTTTTTATGTTTTTTATTTATTCGCACGATATGATGACGGTCGGCTATAACACACTCGCCTTGTTTTTCTTGCTCGTACAAACCGGCTTGCTCCTGCTGGCGCTCCGTCGATTCGACGAGCAATCCTCCTTGGCGGTAAACGCGCTTATTGCGGCGGTTATGGGGGCGGCTTCCGCGGCGATCCTCTATTGCAGAATTCCCACGGGCGTTTTGTTGGCGATGTCTATACCGGTTATACTCGTGGCGTACCCGAGCGCGCAATCCCTTGTCAAGCGCCTCGTGACCGCGGGCGCTTCGGTAATCGGCTTCGCGTTGTTCCTCCTCTACGCCGACTCGTCGATCCAGCCAATCTCGTTTTACATAAGCAAAATCTTCGCGAACAGAGAGGCGTTTAGTGAAGCCGGACAGACGAGCGAATTTTATATAGAGCGAATTCATTCCTTTTTAACGATCGTCCTATCAATGGCGGCGTTCGCGCTTGTCGCGAGGATATATCGGATATTATACGATCGATATGGAGAAACAACCGAAAAGACGCGCGCGGCTATCTATCGAGCGATTCTTTTTGCGGCGTTCCTCTTCGTCTTCGTAGTCGGCGTTGTGTTTATTTATCGCTCGATGGCGTTTCGGGCGCAAGCGTTTTTTATGTTCTCTTTGATTGCGACGGCGGTTTTCTTCGTTACCGAACCGGGCGAAAAACACTCCCTGCGCTTTAAGCTCCCCCAATTGGTGGGCGGTGTGAGAGAAAACGCCTCTAAACTCTATGTGGTAATAGCTTATTTATGCGTGCTTCCCTTCTTTTCGTCGGCCGGAACCGGTAATGCGCTCATAATAAATATGCTCTACGTTCTTCCCATCTTTGGTCTTGTTATCTATTTATTGTTTCAATCCGTTGAAGATACGAACGTGTTTTTCCACAAAAAGATATGGATGTATTTCTACCTCGCGTTTTTCACCGTTGGATTCGCCTATTGGTACGTCGAATTGCCTTACGGAAGCCCGCACCCGCTCTATACGGCGAACTATACTTTAGCGAAATCCGAGAACGGGGCGATGGTAAAACTTCCGAAAGTGGAAA
This sequence comes from Ignavibacteriales bacterium, assembly GCA_014727845.1. Lineage (GTDB taxonomy): Bacteria > Bacteroidota > Ignavibacteria > Ignavibacteriales > Ignavibacteriaceae > WJMR01. The sequence goes on along the minus strand of WJMR01000063.1, from coordinate 1,729 downwards.
AAGACTTCCTCGATTCTCTTCGTCTCGATATCGAATCGCTTGGATACAAGGGGGGGGATAAACTCTTAGGAATAGACGTCAGCCCCGGCGTTTTGTATCTTCTCGACGCCGAATCGGAGGGGGGATTGTGGTATAATTTACGGAAAGCCGCGCTGAATTTTCGTATGATTGATGAGGCCAAGGACGCTTCGCGCGCAAACATCGCGATCTTCAACGACGACCTCGAGAACTACGACCCCGCGATAATCGAACGGTTGGCGGAATACGGTTACAACATCGCCGAAGATTTTCGGCTCGCAAAAGAACGGCGCAACCCGATTCAGAACAAGACGACGCGGATATACGTCAGGAAAGACGCGGCTTCGCCCTCGCTCGATTAACTCACTCGCCGCGCTTTTCCCATATAGAAGCCGTCGTAGCCCTCGACGGGCGATACGGTCCGCTCTTCGGCGAGCTCGAAATCGTCGCGACTTTCCAAGAACGCCGCAAACCGCCGCTCGTTCTCAGAAGGGAGAACGCTACACGTGGCGTACGTCAGGAAGCCCCCGACTCGCGTCATGTTCGCGTAGCGATTCAGCAACTCTTCCTGTAGCGCGCGCAGGTTGTCGATCTTCGCGGGGGTGAGTTTCCATTTGGCGTCGGGATTGCGACGGAGCGCCCCCAAGCCCGAGCACGGCGAGTCGATCAACACACGGTCGCCGCTCTTCCGCAGACGCTTCGCCGTCTTCGTCGTCGTCGCCGGTTTCGTTTCCGCGTTCGAGACGCCCGCCCGTTTCGCGCGTCGCTTAAGCTCCTTGAGCTTCCACTCCTCCACGTCCAGCGCCACGATTCTGCCCGTGTTGTTCATCAGCGCGGCGAGGTGGAGCGTTTTACCGCCGGCGCCCGCGCACGCGTCGATCACCCGTTGCTTTGGCTCGGGCGCCGCGAAGGGCGCCACCAACTGCGAGGCGGCGTCCTGCGCCTCGAAAAGTCCCTCGCGGAAGGCGCGCGTTCGGAAGACGTTTTGCCGCTTTTCAAGAACCACCGCGTCGGGCGCGAATTCGATCGCGCGCGTCTCGACGTTCTCTTTCGCGAGCGCCTCGCGCAACCCGTCCCGATCGGTCTTCAAGCGGTTGGCGCGGAGCACGACGTCGGCGGGGCGGTTCAGCGCGGCGATCGTCTCCTCCCACCGCTCGCCCAGCTCCGACGCGCCCAATTCGTCGAGCCAATCGGGTATCGACTCTCGAACGGCGCGGATCTTGCGTCCCTCCTCCACGCGCGCGAGAAACGTCCCGGCGTCGAACTCGGCGTACTCCTCCCACTCGGGGAGCGACTCGCCCGCGAGCGTCTCCCGCGCGGCGACGAGCAAGTTCCTTCCCGCGTCGTCGAGCGCCTCTCGGTCGAGACCGTATTCCAGCAGCCGCTTCCAACGGACGATTTCGTAAATCGTTTCGGCGACCGCGCCTCGGTCGCGCGAGCCCCACTTCTTGTTCGCCTTAAACAGATTCTTCACGACGAGGTCGGCGAGATGTCCCTCCTCGAATATTTGTCGGAGCGCGTCGGTCGCGCCCGATAGTTGGTTTCGGTGTTTGATCATAGCGTACCAATAAAGGAAAATCGGAATAAGAACAAAGCGTTTTTTTGGACGCCCTTACGGCGGCGCTCTCTCGGGCGCGTGAGTCGGCGTTGCGCGTGAGTCGGCGTTGCGCGTGAGTCGGCGGTCGGGTATCTTTCGGCGATGAAACTCGCG
>WJMR01000062.1 GCA_014727845.1 Ignavibacteriales bacterium | reverse complement strand
GTCGAGACGCCGCCCGACGCCGAGACGCTCGAACGACTACGCAAAGCGGCGGTGATCGGGGACGTCGCCGTCATCCGCGAGATCGCCAAACGCCTCTCCGACGATCCCGACACGCGCCTCTTCGCCGACCGGGTCTATCGGCGCGTCAAGGATTTCGACGTCGAGGGAATCGCCGCGCTCGCCGAAGATACGATGAACGCGCTCGAAGTATGACAATCCTCCGATTCGCCCCGCTCGTCGCTCTTATCGCGCTCCACGCTTGCGACCGCCCCGATCCGCCCGCCATACGCGCCGCTCCCGATACGAACGCCGCCGCGCCCCCGCCAATCGCGCCCGAGGACACGATCGTCGTCGATTCGGACCTTACGTTCGAGGAGGCGATCGCGGGACTCGACTTCCCCGAGGAGATCCGCGAGACGCTCGTCCTAATCGACGTTACCTACCGGGGGTTCGACGACTCGACGCACCGAGGCCAGATTCTCGTCCGACGCGACTTGGCGCCCGACCTCGAGGCGATTTTCGCGGAGCTCTACGAGGCGCGCTTTCCGATCGAGAAGGTTCGACCGATCGTTCACTACGGCTGGAACGACGACGCTTCGATGGCGGACAACAACACGACGTGTTTCCACTATCGCCGCAAGACGGGCGGACGGACTCTCTCCGACCACGCGTACGGTCGAGCGATCGACGTGAACCCATGGCAAAACCCGTTGGTTCGGCGCTCGCGTAGTTATCCGGCCGGCGCGTCGTACGACCCGACGGCGAAAGGCGCGATCGCGCGGGGCTCGATTGTGGAGGAGGCGTTCCGGAAACGGGGATGGCGTTGGGGCGGCCGCTGGCGCCGCTCGAAGGATTACCAGCACTTCTACAAGCGTTAGTCGCCGATCGCCGCGCGTATCGCCTCTTTGAGAGTATCCACCGCCACGAAACGCGCTCCGGACGCGCCTTTCAGAGCGCCGGCGTTCGCCCTCGGCGCGACGAGCTTCTCGAAGCCGAGCTTCTCCGCCTCCCGCGCCCGACGTTCTATTTGCGACACGCCGCGCACTTCGCCCCCCAACCCCACTTCGCCGACGAACGCGACGGCGGGATCGATCGGCTTATCCGTTAAGGAGGAAACGCAGGCGACGCAGACGGCGAGATCGACCGAGGGCTCGGCGACGCGCAAGCCGCCGGCGACGTTGCAAAAGACGTCGTGTTGGGAGAAGCGGCGTCCCGCGCGCTTTTCGAGGGCGGCGAGAAGAATCGACAACCTGCCTCGGTCGAATCCCGAGACGACGCGCTGCGCCGATCCGAAGACGGCCGGAGCGGTAAGCGCCTGCACTTCGACGAAGAGGGGACGCGTGCCTTCGATGATCGCCGCCGCCGCGCTTCCCGCTATCGCTCGTCGCCGATCCCCCAAAAACAACTCGCTCGGATTGGCGACCTCGCGCAAGCCGTCGGCGCGCATCTCGAAGACGCCGATCTCGTTGACGCTTCCGTAGCGGTTCTTCAGCGCGCGGACGATCCGATGGTTGCGACTCGACGAAGACTCGAAAAAGAGGGAGACGTCCACCATATGCTCGAGGATCTTCGGACCGGCGACGACCCCCTCTTTCGTAACGTGCCCGATTATCAAGGCGGCGTAGGATTTCGCTTTCGCGTCCTCCAACACGGCCGCGGCGCACTCGCGGAGTTGGGTGGCGGAGCCGGGCGAGTTGTCGAGTCGGTTCGAGCGGAGCGTTTGAATCGAGTCGAAGACGACGAGCGCGGGATTGGTTTCGGCGACGGCGTCGAGCGCGGCTTCGAGTTCCGTCTCGACCAGCAGCTTCAGGTCGGGGGCGTCGAGTCCGAGGCGATCGGCGCGGAGCTTTATTTGTCGAGCGGATTCCTCGCCGGTAACGTAGAGCGCCGGCTTGCCGAAGCGCCCCGCCGTTTGGAGCGCGAGCGTCGATTTCCCGACGCCCGGTTCGCCGCCGAGGAGCGCGCCCGATCCGACGACGAAGCCGCCGCCGAGCGCGCGGTCGAACTCGCTCGAGCCCGACGAGAGCCGCGGTTCGTCGGCGTGGGTAAGGTCGGAAAGCGCGACGGGCTTGGAACGCCGGCGGGACGCGGGTTTCGCGCCGCCCCCGCTCGGAACCTCCTCCTCGACGAGCGAGTTCCACTCGTCGCACTGCGGGCATCTGCCGAGCCACTTCGGGGAGCGGTAGCCGCACTCCCCGCACACGAACGCGATCCTCGGTTTCTTCATACGTTGCGCGCCTCGCGAGCCGCCGCCGCAATGCGCGGCATAATCTCGCCCGCCTTGCCGAAGTACGACTCGGCGGCGACGCGGCTGAACTCGGTCGGTTCCACGTTCACCTCGACGAGGTAGGCGCCGCCGACGCGCGCGGTGTTCGGAATATAGGCGGCGGGATAGACGACCATCGACGTGCCGACGACGAAATAGACGTCGGCTCGGGCGGCGAAGTCCTCGGCTCGGGTAAACTCGGATTGCGGCAACATCTCGCCGAACCAGACGACGTCGGGTCGGATCAATCCGCCGCACGCGCACCGCGCCGCGCCCGCGTCCTTCTCCCCGATCTCGATGTCGTCGTGTCGCGTTCCGCACTCGACGCAATAGTTCCGCTCGATGTTCCCGTGCAACTCGCGGACGGTCGTCGAGCCGGCGCGGCGGTGGAGGTTGTCCACGTTCTGCGTCGCCACCTCGACCTCGAAGAGCGCCTCCATCTCGACGATGGCGCGGTGGGCGGCGTTCGGTCCCGCGTCGTGAACGATCTTACGCCGATATTGGTACCACTCCCACACCAGATCGGGGTTGCGCATAAAGGCGTCGAAGTTGGCGAGCTCCTCGGGCTTCATTCGTTTCCACAACCCTTGGTCGCCTCGGAAGGTGGGTATGCCGCTCTCGGCGGAGACGCCCGCGCCCGTGAAGAACCCGACGCGACGGGCGTCGGCGAGGCGTCGTTTCAAATCGTCGCTAATCGGGGACGACGCATTTTTCGTTTTCATAATCGAGTTCGACGCTTTTAGTTTCGGATTGTAGCGCCTCCAGCATCAGCACGGCGTCCTCGAGTCGGTCCTCGTCGTCCTCGTCCTGCAAAGGGGACTCGACGGCGACGCGAAGTTGCTCGGCGGCGCGGTCGGGTTCGTCGAGCATAATATACGCGCGCGCGAGGTCGAGCCGATAGAGTATGAAGTCGGGTCGGAGTTCCGAGGCGCGTCGGAATTGCTCGGCGGCGGAGACGAGATCGCCCCACGCCAACCCGAGCGGAAGGCGCACGACGTAAGGGGTTTGACAAACGAGCGTGTGGACGGCGCCGAGTCCGTGTCGCGCTTCGGCTTGCGCTTCGGCGCCCCCGTCGCCAATGTCGATAGCCCGCCGGAAATCGTCGCGCGCCGCGATGGCGCCTTTCACGTCGGACATCGCGCCCTTCATCTCGACGATTCGGGACATCGCCGCGCCGCGCTTCACGTAGGGGATCGCTTTATCGGGGGCGATCCGAACGGCGCGGTCGGCGTACTCGTAGGCCGTTTCGTACACCGCCAGCTTCGCCTCGCGCAACGAGTCGGTCTCGGCGGGAAGATGCTCGGCGATATCCGTTAACGCTCGGCTCGCCCGCCAATACGCCTCCCAGCTTTCGGGATCGACGCGGAGCGCGTCGTGGTAAACGTCGAGCGCGCCCTCGTTGTCGAAACGCTCGGTCGCAAGCCGGTCGCCGCGAGCGAGTAGCTCGACGACGGTCTGCGCCGAGGTCGGCGCTCCGCCTAACAGGAGCGCCGCGGCGACGAAGAGTCGGAAACGAATTCGCGTAACCATAATCTTATAAAGTAAGGAAAATCCGCGTAAGCGCACAAGAGTTTTTGGAACCGAACGCGCCTCGCTTGGGTTTTAGTTGTATCCGATGATGAGTATTTTACGACGTAAGCAAACGCCGTCCCAAACGGAGGAAGAGAATCGACTATGAAGAAGACGTTGCTCTTATTATTAGTAACCGTCGCGCTCGCGGGCGCGACGCTGGCGCAAAATAACGGCACGGTGACGGGCAAGGTGTTGGACGCGACGACGATGGAACCGGCGCCGTTCGTCAACGTAATTCTCGTCGGCACGAACCTCGGCGACGCGACGGACATCGAGGGCAACTTCGAGATCACAAACGCGCCGCCCGGCTCGTATCAAGTGCGCGCCTCGGCGATCGGCTATCAATCCGAGACGAAGACCGACGTGATCGTCTCGAACGCGCGTCCCGTCGAGTTGGAGTTCCGACTTGGAGAGACGACCGTGGAGCTGAGCGAAGTTACCGTCACGTCCGACTATTTTTCGAGCGCGCCGACTGAAGTCAACAGCGTGCGAACGCTCGGCTACGAGGAGCTACGCCGCTCCCCCGGCGGCTTCGAGGACGTGGTGCGCGCCGTAGCCGTGTTGCCGGGCGTGGCGCAAGCCGACGCGGGCAGGAACGATCTCGTCGTCAGAGGCGGCGCCCCATCCGAGAACCTCTACCTCGTGGACGGCGTGCCCGTTCCGAACATCAATCACTTCGGAACGCAAGGCGCCACGGGCGGACCGACGAGTTACGTCAACCTCGATTTCGTCGAGAACGTTTCCTTCTCCACCGGCGGGTTCCCCGTCGTTTACGGCGACAAGCTTTCCTCCACTCTCCGCGTCGATCTCCGCGAAGGGCGCAAAGACCGGTGGGGCGGCAAAGCCACCATCGCCGCCACCCAGTTCGGCTTGAACCTCGAAGGTCCCGTCGGCGAAAAGGCGAGCGTCCTGTTCTCGATTCGACGAAGCTATCTCGACTTCATTTTCAAGGCGGCGGATTTCGGCTTCGTGCCCGAATACTACGACCTCTTCCTGAAGGCGACCTACGAGCCGAGCCCCAAGAACAAGTTCTCGTTCTTCACCGTCGGCGCCTACGACGTCGTCAACTTCTTCAACGACACCGAGGAACAGAAGCTCGACAACTGGCGCATCCTCGGCACCGACCAGACGCAATACTTCGCCGCCTTCACGTGGCGACGCTTGCTCGACGGCGGGTTCGTCAACACGAGCGTCAGTCGCGTCTATACCGACTACGACTCGCGGCAGGATAGCTTCGACGTGGCGATCTTCCGCAACCAATCGCTCGAAGTGGAGCGGACGCTGAAGACCGAGCTGGTCTATCAGTTCATGGAATTCTCGGAGACGCACGTCGGCGGATCGGTTACGCTGGCGCGGGCGGATAATCGGATCTACTTCCCCTCGGCGTTCGTCACCACCTTCGGGG
>WJMR01000061.1 GCA_014727845.1 Ignavibacteriales bacterium | reverse complement strand
CTTGTGCGCATCAACCATCCCGACGGCTACGGCGGCGCGGACATCTACGAGTTCGACATCCCGGAAAGCATGCGTCCGAAAAAAATCCTTCGCGTTTCCGGCAGAGTTTACGACGAGCGGAAAATGCCGATGCACGCGATCATTAATTACTATGATCTCGAGACGGGCAAGGAGATCGCGAAGACGACGAGCAATTACCAATACGGGGATTACGGCGCGTCGCTTCCGTACGGCAAGGACTACCTTGTCAAAATCGATATGCTCAATTACTTGCTGCTCGAGGACACCCTTTACGCCTCAGAAGGCGCCTCGCTCTATCAACGACGCGACTACGTGCTTCAGAGAATTCGCGTCGGGTTGCGGTTCGAGTTACGTCACATCTATTTCGACTTCGGCGACTCGACTTTAAAAGCCGAATCCGCGGAGGAACTCGACAAGCTCTACGAGATTTTGGATCGCACGTCGATCGTTATCGAACTGGGGGGGCACACCGACGATGTGGGAAGCGCCGAAGCGAACCTCGCGCTTTCGCAGGCGCGCGTTAATTCGGTGAAGGACTATATGGTTCGCAAAGGGATATTGCCCTCGCGCATCAACGCCGTGGGCTACGGCGAAGCCGAACCGATCGCCTCGAACGAAACCGAGGAGGGCCGCGCCAGAAACCGACGCGTCGAGGTGAAGGTTACGAGCGTCGTGGAGGAGGAGGGCGACGGCGGCGAAGTGTATAAGCGAGACGCCCAGTCGCTCGAGATCGAGGCGGCTCAATACGATATGCTCGCCTTGCTTCGGTGGGCGTCGATCCGAGGCGGGTTGCCCGAGGATAGTCCGTGCAAACATTCTTCTTACTTCTTTATGTACGAGCCGTTCATCGACGAGACGACGATCATCGACCCGTATTACGCGGGCCTCGACCCGATGACCGCCGAGATGAACATCGTCAACGAGTTTGCCGTGTATGCGCGGAATTGGCAGTTCGAAGATCTTCGCCCCTCGTTCGGCGCCGGAGCGAGATTTGTGGACGAGGACTTCCACGAATACTACGGCGAGTTCTACTTCGCGCAACCCGAGGAGATCGACTGGTCGAGTCGGGCGGGGTATTCGAGGATGTACTTACTTCACGAGTGGTTGAATATCCGCGCGGCGGCGACCTACGGCGTCGAGGCGACGGCGTATAAACCGACGACGCCCGGCGCGGAAGCGCAATATTGGGGATCGATATCGATCGGCGCGCGCTACCTAAACGAAATCGAGGAGATCGAAGGATTGAAGCTCGGCTTCGACCTCACGGCGAAGATCGGCGTGTACGAATCGGATTATCTCGAAGCGTCGGGCAAGCGCGTTACGCACGGAATACTCTCGCTAAACGCGCGCAAGGATTGGTTCGAGGCGCGGTTTTTCTTCGTCAACGGCGGCGTGTTTAATCACGTGGGATTGCAACTCGGCGTCGGGTTTTAGGATTGGCTATGATTTGGGAGCAGCGAATAGTCTCGTTGCGCGGAAGACCGCGTGGATTTCATTTAGTGACCGACGAAATCGTCGGGCAAACGCCGGAGCTTCGTCGCGTCCGCGTCGGGATCGCGCATTTCTTTATCCGCCACACCTCCGCCTCGCTAACGTTGAACGAGAACGCCGATCCCGACGTCCGCGCCGATCTTGAAACATGGTGGCGCCGCGCCGCGCCCGACAACGCCCCCTATTTCCGACACACTCTCGAAGGCGCCGACGATATGCCCGCGCACATCAAGGCGGCTACCGTCGGGGCGGGGCTTACCGTGCCGATCACCGACGGCGCGCTTAACTTGGGAACATGGCAGGGGATCTATCTCGGGGAGCACCGCGCGCGGGGCGGCGGCAGACAAATCGTCGTTACGATTTTCGGCGAGGAGTAGTCTCGAAGCTTAGTCGGTCGAGTCGATAAATCCCAACCGCTTCAACGTGTTTTCCAAACTCTCTTTCTCGAACGGCTTCGGAATGAAATCGTCGAACGAGTCGCCCACCAGGAGTTTGCGCTCGGCGGCGAGCGCGTAGCCCGTAACCGCGACGAACGGCGCGTCGTTGTAATTCTCGAGCGCGCGAATCCTCGTCATCGTCTCGACGCCGTCGATGCCGCTGCCGAGATTGATATCCACAAGATACACGTCGTAGTGATTCGCTTGGGCTTTCTCGATCGCCTCCTCGCCCGTCAGCGCGAAATCGACGTCGGCGTATGCCTCGATGTAGAGTTTGGTTACCTCGACGTTCAGTTGGTTGTCCTCGACGACAAGCGCGCGGAACCGTTCGCCGTCGCGAGTCGAGCGTTTCGGCGCGACGGAGCGGGCGAACTCGACGACGGGGAATTTCACGACGACCGAAGTGCCTTCTCCCTCGACCGAGCTAAGCTCGACAACGCCGTTCATTAATTCCGTCATTTGTTTCGCCAACGTGAGCCCGAGTCCCGATCCCTCGTAACGGCGACGAATTCCCTCGCTTTCCTGTCGGAACTCTTCGAAGATCGTACGGAGCTTGTCCTTCGAGACGCCGATCCCGGTATCCCGCACCACGACGACGCCCCACTCGCCTTGCTCGTCGCGGCGGCGTTCCACGCGCACTTCCACTTTTCCCTTCGGCGTAAACTTAATCGCGTTATCCAAGATGTTGCCGAGGATCTGGAGAATGAAGTCACGATCGAGATCGCAATAGACGTCCTCCGGCGCGACGAGGGAAACGCGCACGTCCGGGGCGTCCGCCTTCGCGCGCGCGTTCTCGACGACGCGTTCGGCAATGTCGCGCAACGACGTCGGTTCGAGTTTCATCGGCGTTTCGCCCGAGCGGAGTTGCGAATATTCGAGTAACGAGTGGAGCGTGTTCGTCAGTCGGCGCGAGGAATGAAGGACTTTCGCCGCCAAACCCTTTAGCGCGGGTTCCTCGATCCGGTCGTGCAGGGCGCGCGTAAGACCGAGCACGCCGTTGATCGGCGTTCGTATCTCGTGCGAGAGATTCATGAGTAGCGAGGACTTAAGTCGGCTCGATTCTTCGGCTTTGCGCCTCGCTTCGCGCAACTGTCGTTCGGTTTCCTTCCGTTCGGAAACGTTCCGCGCCAACACGACGAATCGCCCTTCCTCGTCGTCCTCGATGAATTGAACGAGCGCCTCGATAAAAATACTTTTCCCCGTTTTTGTCTTGATGCGGGATTCGTAGGAGAGATATTTTGATTCGCTCTCGACTAATCGATCGATTGTTTTCGCGAACGTTCTCTCGTCGCCGTCGGGCGCGAGCACGGCGGGATCGGCGGAGAGAATCGTCTCGCGGTCGCACCCGAAAAGCGCCGCGGCGCCGAGGTTGGCGTAGGTAAACGAATCGCCGCCTTGAGAAAAGATGAAGACCGCCTCGTTCGTGAGGTCGAGCGTTCGTCGGAAGCGGCGGAGTTCCGCCTCGGCGCGCTTGTTATCGGTTACGTCGGAGACGACGACGCGATACTCGGTTTGATCGTCGAAGCGGTCGTGGAACAGCGCCCCTTCGAGTTTGAATATCCGATCCTCTTTGCCCACGCTCCGGACGCGCGTCTCGAACTCCCGTGTCTCGTCCTGCGAGAGGGAGTTGAGATAGTCGAAGAAGCGCCGATGATCCTCGGGCTCGAGCAACGAGATGAATTTCCGATTAAGCGCGCGATTCGGTTCCACCCCGAGCAGACGCGCGGCGGTGAGGTTGACGCCCATTATCACGCCCGACTTATCGAGGGTGAGGTAACCGACGGGCGCGAGGTTGTATAGACTGGAGTACCGTTGCCGTTGGCGATCCAGCTCCGACTGCGTTTGCAACAGCTCTTCGTTCTGTTGCTCGAGCTCCGTTTGGTAAACGCTCAGCTCGTTGATGATCTTCTCGAAGCGGTCGTACGTTATCTCGGGATTCGACGAGTCGTTGTCGCGCTCGCGTTCCAAGAGCGCGCTTCTGAGCTTGTCGATATCCACGTCGAAGTTGCGCTTCTTGCGCTCTGACTTTTTCATGCGTCCTTTGCGCCGCCGGGTCTATTCGTCCGAGGCGGGTAAAATTACGGTGAAGACGGAGCCCTTGTCGAGTTCGCTCTCGACGAAAATCTCGCCGCCGAGTAGCTCGACGAACTCCTTGCACACGGTAAGCCCAATACCCGCGCCGCGTCGCTTCTCGTCGGCGACGACGGGTTTTGCGTCCTTGCCAAAAAGACGTTCCCTTTGCGAGTCCGTCATCCCGACTCCCTCGTCGGCGACGACGATTCTTGTTTTCCCTTGTTGCATAGCGGCGGAAATCGAAACGTTTCCGCCCGGTTCGCTGAACTTCAGCGCGTTGGAAAGAAGGTTCCGAACGATTGAAGAAAGCATTTGCCGATCTCCGAAGACGACGACGGCGTTCTCGCATTCAATCGTCAGGTTAACCGATCGACGCTCGGCGAGCGCGCGATAGAGCTTGGCGGTTTCCTCAAAAACCCGCCGTACCCCGATCGTCGTCGGTTTCGCGTTTATACCCTCGGATTGTAGTCGCGCCCAGTCGAGCAGATTCTCCAAGAGTGAGTACACGTCCCCCGCCGATCGGTAGAGTCCCGAAACGATTTTTCGGATTTCGTCGGTCGATAAGCCGTCGAGTTCCTCGACGAGGTATTCGGCGTAGCCGACGACGGCGTTGAACGGCGTGCGCACGTCGTGGGCGATAATCGAGAGGAGTCGGCTCTTATCGTCGCTGATGCGTTGGAGCGCGTCGGCGTATTCGCGAAGGCGTCGTTCGTCCTCGAGTCGTTCGGTGATGTCGCGAAGCGCGGCGAGGAGCATCGGGCGTCCCGCGATTTCGATCGAGGTGAGGCGAACTTCCGCCTCGACCGTCGATCCGTCGGGGCGAGAGTGTCGCCACGTAAAGGATTGACGCATACCTCCCATCGCCGCTTCGATGTAGGATTCCGCGGCTTCGCGCGAGTCGCGTCCGTCGGGTTGCGTCGGAGGCGAGAAATCCCATATTGCGCGTCCGAGGATCTCTTCGCGGGCGCGTTGAAGAAACGCCGTGGCGCGGGGATTGCAGTCCAGAATAACGTTCGTCATCAAGAGGATCGCCTCGGAGGCGTTCTCGAACAGGGCGCGGTATTTTTCTTCGTTCTCGCGGAGGATGCGCTCGGATTGCATTTCCGCCGACACGTCCGTGATGAACACCAACACGGAGGGCTCGCCGTCCCATTCCACGAGCGTGGAGCTCGTTTCCAACCACCGCACCGAGCCGCGCTTGCCGACGCCGCGAAAGCGAAATCGTTCTTCCAGCGTTTCGTTCTTGAGCCGGGCGACGAGACGTTTGGTAACGCGCTCGAGATCCTCGGGGTGGACGAGCGTGTGGAACGGCACGTCGGAGAACTCCTCGTCGTCGAGGTACTCGGCGAATTCGAGCATCCGACGGTTGCCGTAAACGAAGACGCCCTTGCGCACCACCGCCACGCCCTCGTACGCCGAGTCGAGAATCATTCGGAGGCGTCGCTCGTTTTGGGCGATCCGCTCGTTCGAGGCGCGTTCCGAGGTTGTGTCGGCAAAGACGACGCGCGCCACGCGGTTATCGTTCGAGTCAATCGGTTGGGAAACGGCGTGGAATCTCGTCGAAAACGTGCGACCTTTATACGTCGTCATATCAAGATCGACTTCGTTCTTCAGTTCGGAGACGAACAGCTCGATCTTGAATTGGTGATACGCTTTGTGGGAGGACTCCGCCAGGAAACGGGTTATCGGTTTCCCGATCAATTGCTCGAGCTCGATCTCCAACAGCGTCGCCGCGGTTCGGTTGGCTTCGAGCACGGCGTTGCCCTCGTTGATCGAGATAAACCCGACGGGCGCCTCGTGGTAGAGATCGGCGAATTGCGCGCGGGATTTCTCGACCCGGTCGCGCGCCGCCCGGAGCTCGTCGTTCTGAAGCTCCAGCTCCACTTGGTGCGATCGCAAGTCGTGCAACAACCGTCGAATATCTTCGGACGAATAGTTCTCGACTTCCGATTCGTCGATCTTCACCTTCGGTTCGGCGAGACGCCTCAAACGCTCGGCGTCGTTATATGACGGCGATTTCTCCATATCGCGTTCCGCGTAAACGCGTCGTGTTAGCCCCCCGTCGCTCCGAAAATGAATCCGAGCGCGACGGCGAGGGAAAAGGGAAGGTTTATTTTAACGATCCGAAGAAGCGCCTCCCCCGCGCTTTCGGCGTTTATATTGTATTCGCCAAGTTCGCGCGCGCCATCAACGAATGAAAGCCCCTCGACGACGATCGCGCCGTTATATATTAGTAGAAAAACGATTGCGATTACGACGACGGCGACAAGCACGACCATCTTGGCGATCTTTTTAACAAGGAAACCCGCCACGAAGCCGAGCGCTAGTCCGATCGCGACGGTCTTGAGCAGATAAAGTAGATACGTTTCCGTCACGATTTCCGCCCCTTCTCGTCCCTCTATTTAATAAGCTTATGACGCGGAAGATACGATAATCCCCAAAAAAATAAAACGAAAACGAGGACGGAAATTGTCGTCAGTCCTTAAACTGTATCTCGTGTAACTTACGATAAAGTCCGCCTTTTCCGAGCAATTCGCCGTGGGTTCCTTGCTCCACAAGCGAGCCGTTTTCAATCACGAGAATTCGGTCGGCGTTTTGGATAGTCGAGAGTCGGTGGGCGACGACAAGGGAGGTTTTACTTCGAAGCAGTTTTTCGAGCGCGGCTTGGATGAGCGTTTCGGACTCGGAGTCGAGCGCGGAGGTGGCTTCGTCGAGCAGGAGGATTTTCGGATCGCGGAGGATGGCGCGCGCGATGGCGACGCGTTGGCGCTGGCCGCCGGAGAGTTGCACGCCCCGCTCGCCGATGAACGCGTCGTAGCCCTTCGATATTTCCGAGATGAAGCGGTGCGCGTTCGCCGCCTTCGCCGCCTCGACGACTTCCTCGCGCGTCGCGTCGAGTTTCCCGTAGCGAAGGTTCTCGAAGACGGTGTCCGCGAAGAGGATCGTCTCCTGCGTCACCATGCCGATGTGTTCGCGGAGCGACGATATCTCGACTTCGCGCGCGTCCTTGCCGTCCACCAGAATGGCGCCCTCGTCGATTTCGTAGAATCGCGGGATGAGCTTAATAGTCGTGGTTTTCCCGCCGCCGCTCGGACCCACCAGCGCGAACGTTTTGCCCGGCGGCACGCGGAACGAAACGTTCCGAAGCGCGGGCTTGCCCGGTTCGTAGGCGAACGAGACGTTCCGAAATTCTATCTCCCCTTTCACGTCGGCGAGTTTGATCGCGCCGGGGCGGTCTCTCCGCTCCGTTTCGGCGTCGAGTAGCTCGAATATCCTCACCGCCGACGCGAGCGCCTTCTGCATCGTCGCGTGGATTTTCCCGAGCGTTCGGATCGGCTGATACGCCAGCAGCACCAGCAGAATGAACCGCGTCATCACGTCCATCGTCATCTCGCCCTGCACGAAGTAGTAGCTCGCGAACAAGATGACGAGCACCATACTCAACGAGCCGAGCGTTTCGTTCATCGGCTTGAGCGTGGCGACTTGGCGGACGTTCTTCATCGAGTACTTATAGTTCTCGTAGGCCATCTCGCGGAAGCGCTCGCGCTCGTCCCGCTCGCGGGTGAACGATTTGATGATCGTGATCGCGTTGATCTTTTCCTGCAGGAACGCCGTGATATCCGCGACGTTCAAGGATATCCGCCGACTAATGGAGCGTATCCGCCTACCATAGACCCGAAGCAACACGGCGAAGGCGGGGAAGACGACGAGCACGAAGAGCGTGAGCGTCCAGCTCGTGAGGAGCATCGCCGCGATGAAGATAATCACCTGCAAGCCGTTCTTAATCAGCGAGATGCTCGAGGCGGTCGATTGCTCGATGTTGACGACGTCGTTGGTGATCCGCGACATAACGCCGCCCGTCTTCTCGCGGTCGTAATACTTCATCGGCAGGACGAGTATCTTGTCGAAGAGCTCGAGCCGCAACCGCATCAGAATTTTATGCGCCGCCGAGTTCATCAGATACTCGTGGAAGTACATAAAAATCGCTTTGCCGAAGACCGCGATAAAGATTACGCCGACGAACAGGGCGATATCGCGGAAGCTCGTGATACGCAACGTGTAGTCCACATAGTCGATATGCTTTTCGACGACGAACTCGCCGCCGTTGCGCATAATCGTCGCGATCTCGCTGAGGATATCAACCAGGTGACTGATGCCCGTCACCGCCGCCACGTCCAATCCTCCGAGGATCGCCGTGGTCGTCATGCCGCCGAGCAGCCGATACTTATATTGTAGAAAGTAACGCGCCAGCCGGTATCCCGCGGATTTCTTTTTCTCTTCGCTCGCCATCGTTTGGAATTTTAAAGAACCGTAAGCTCGATAAATCGCGTCCGAATTGCAACACACCGCGGGCGAGACGACTCCGACGAAAATTTGGTATATTACCGGATTATTCTAATCTATTATCCGCATGCGCACCGTATTAGAACTGCTAACCTTAAGCGCCGACTACCTCGAAGGTAAGGACGTGCCCTCCGCGCGGCTCAACGCCGAAACGCTCTTGGCGGACGTGCTCGCCTGTAAGCGGCTCGAGCTCTACCTCCGCTACGACCAACCGCTCAAGGAGTCGGAAGTCGATCGCTATCGCGAGTATATCGCCCGGCGGGGTAAGTACGAACCGACGCCCTACATCCTCGGCTCGATGGAATTCTACGGCGTGGAGTTGGAGATCGACCGCTCGGCGCTGATACCCCGACAGGAGACGGAGATTTTAGTCGAGGCGATTCTCGATAGCCGGAAGGGGGGCGGGGAATTCCGCGCGGCGGAGATCGGCGTCGGGAGCGGCGCGGTCTCGTTGGCGGCGGCGGCGAACCTCCCCGAGGCGCGGATCGTCGGCTACGAGAAATCCGAAGCAGCGTTGGCGCTGGCGAAGCGAAACGCCGAACGCCTCGAACTCGCCGACCGCGTCGAGTTCCGACACGCCGACGTGTTCGACGACGACTTCTTCGCCGGCGAGCGTTTCGACCTCGTCTTCTCGAATCCGCCCTACGTGAGCGAGAATGAATATAAAACGCTGCAACCCGAGATCCTTAAATTCGAACCGCCCGAGGCGGTCACCGATTTTGCCGACGGCTTCGCGTTCTATCGTCGAATAGCGGAAGTCGCCAAAGACGCGCTCGTCGAGGGCGGAGCGCTCTTCTTCGAGGTGGGCGACGGCAAAGCCGACGAGGCGGCGAGACTTATGACCGAGGCGGGATACCGAGACGTCGAGAGAATCAAAGACTACATCGACGTCGAACGTGTGGTGAAAGGAGCGAGAATATGAGAGCCGTCGTGCAACGAGTTTCGGAGGCGGGGGTGTTCGTCGAGGAGGAAAACTATCGCGCCGAGATCGGCGAGGGAGTCGCGATTCTCCTCGGCGTGCGGGAGGACGACGTTCCCGCCGACGCGGATTTCGTGGCGGATAAATGTCGCAACCTCAGGATCTTCGAGGACGCCGAGGGGAAGATGAATCGGTCGCTCGAGGACGTCGGCGGCGCCGCGCTCGTCGTCTCCCAGTTCACGCTCTACGGCGCGACGGCGAAGGGGAACCGTCCGAGTTTCACCGCCGCCGCCAAGCCCGACGTCGCGGTTCCGCTTTACGAGCGTTTTGTCGATCGGTTGAGAGCCGCGTTGGGCGCGGACAATGTGAAGACGGGCGTCTTCGGGGCGACGATGGACGTCAAGCTCGTCAACGCGGGGCCCGTCACGCTCCTCGTCGAATCGAAACCGAAAACCGACAAATGACCGACGCCCGGCGCGAGCATTCGGTGATATTCCTCTTCTTCGACGGCGTCGGTGTCGGCGACCCCGACCCCGCGCGCAATCCGTTCTTCACCCACGGTTTCCGCGCCTTCGAGGAGGGCTTCGGAGGAATCCCGACGCTCGATAAACCGCGCCGATCGCGAGGCGACCGCCACCTCTTCCCGACCGACGCGCGCTTCGACATCGAAGGGTTTCCGCTCAGCGGCACCGGACAGACGGCGATCTTCTGCGGAATCAACGCGCCCAAAATTTTCGGCAAGCACTTCGGTCCCTTCCCCCCGACGACGCTCCGACCCTATTTGCAAAACGAGAGCGTCGTCTCGGAAGTAAAGCGCCGCGGGATCGCGCCCGCGTTCGCCAACGCCTATCCGCAACGATTCTTCGACTATCTCAAATCCGGCAGAAGCGTGATGAGCGCCACGACGATGATGTTCCGACTCAACGACGTGCGGCTCAACCGCGCCTCCGACCTCCGACGCGGCAAGGCGCTCTCGGCGGAGATCGACAACGGGCGCTGGATCTCGAAGCTCGGCTACACGCTCCCGAAAATCCGACCGGAGACCGCGGCGCGACGACTTCTCCGTATCGCCCGCGAGCGACGCTTCGTCGTCTTCGAGTATTTTCACACCGACCACGTCGGGCACGGCAGATACGACGGGGACGTCGGCGAGTTGTTCCGAACCGTCGATCGCTTCCTCCTCGCGCTTCTCGCCGAGTACGACCCCGAGACGACGACGATCGTCTTTAGCTCCGACCACGGCAACGTCGAGGACGTTTCGATCAAGACGCACACGCTCAACCCTTCGGTCGGCGCGGCGGCGGGGCGGCGCGCGGGGGAGATCGCCGAACGCGTTCGACGCATCGACGACGTTAAGGACGCGACGCTCGACCTGTTATGACGCTTCCGTTCGACGACGCCCCCGAAATGAAACGCGGCTTTGTCGGCCGATTGCGCTTCTTTCCTCTGCTCGTCTTCGTTCCGTTTTTCCTCTTCGGCATTCTTTGCTCGGACGCGTTCCCGTTTCGGTTCGGCGCGCTCGTCGCCTTATCGGCGGCGGCTCTCGGCGCGGCGACGTTTTTCGCGACGCGCTCGACGCGCAAAATCCTCGCCAAACGCGCGCTCGCGGCGGGG
>WJMR01000060.1 GCA_014727845.1 Ignavibacteriales bacterium | reverse complement strand
GCCCCATATGAAGCATCCCCGTGATATTCGGCGGGGGGATGACGATCGTGTAGGGTTCGCGGTCGGGATCGACGTCGGAGGCGAAGATTTGATTCTCCTCCCAAAAATTCGTCCACTTATCTTCGACTGAGGACGGGTCGTAGGCGGTCGGGATGTCGGTCATATCGGTTGTCGGTTGTTCGATTGTCGAGTTTGCAAGGTCGGGGCGTCGGCGCTATTTACCGATGAATTGGGCGACCACGTCGCGTGAACGGGGGCGCGTGTCGAAATCGACGAGTATGATTTGTTGCCAGGTTCCCAAGAGGAAATCGCCGTTCGCGAACGGAACGACGAGCGACGGACCTTGTAGCGAGGCGCGGACGTGCGAATGGCCGTTGCCGTCGTGCCACGTTTGGTTGTGCTTGTAGGTCTCGCTCGAGGGCGCGATTTTCTCGAAGAACTCGGGATAGTCTCGTTGCAAGCCGGGCTCGTATTCGATGGTGGTGAGCGCGGCGGTGGAGCCGGAGACGAAGAACGTCGCCTGCCCCTCCGTCATACCCGACTCGCGGAGCGCGCGGCGCGCGCCGTCGGTGACGTCGAGCATATCGGCGTTCCCTTTGGTCTTCGTGGGAATGGAGGCGGTGTAAACGTCCATATATACTATTGTCGATTCTCGGGAAATGAAAACTTTGTAAAATACGAAACCGTCGCGCGGGTCGCAACCGTTACGCAAAAGTGGAGACAACGGCGAAACGCTCGAGCCCGCCGTCGCCGACGACGATCCGATCGCCGCAACGCAACCACGCGTGCGCGAGGAGCTCGCCGTTTTCCTTCCGAACGCCCAGATAGATTACGCTCGGCGCGCCGCGTTTCGCGAGCATCTTCTTCGCGGTTATCGCCTCGACGAAACACCGAGACCCGATTTTAACGTAGCGCCCGCTTCGCCGGGTCGCCAGCGCCACGCGGTCGAGCAGCGCTTGATCGGGGTACGGTTCGCGGGGCGTCTCCTTCATATGCTCGCCGAGCGTCGCCGCCAACTTTTTGAACGGGATAAATTTCAGACGCGCGCGAGCCGCGAGCGCGTAACGGATCGCCTCGATAAATAGGAGAAAGTCTTGCGCGGATACCGACGCGATACGTCGGTAAAATGGAACGCGTCGTCCTTTCATCGGACGAGTCGAACGAGTCCCTCTTTCGCCAACGATTCGAGAAACTCAAGCGTGTCGCGTCGTATGGCGTCGGGGTCGCCCTCGTAGGTTTCAACAAGCCGATCGAGCAATTCTTCGACGCGGCGCGGCTCGTCGAGCAGGTCCCAGATGTCCCCGCCGATCGAGTCGAGACCGTAATACGCGCCGGACTCGATTCTCATCATTACTTTTTCGCCGTCCACTTCGTTAACGACCACGTCGTCGGCGCGCGCGAGTATGCTGTCGGTGGTAAGTATGTTTTTTTTCATAGGATTCCCATGGCAAATATACAACCGCAACGGGTAATTACCATTACGCCGTAAAGTCGAAAAATAATTTCGTAGGTTTGAAATAATGGAAGCTTATCGTGCATACCTCGACGCGATCTCGCGCCGACTCGAACCCGAGTTGCGCGCCGTCGCGCTCTTCTCGTCCGATATCCCCGAGGCGCGCGCGGAGGCGGCGGCGTTAACGCGCGACGAATTTGTATGGCGGAAGTTCTTGGCATACGCCTCCCGTCACCAGATCGTGGCGCATGTGTTGGCGGGTATGCGGGCGACGGAGGGGCTTCGCGCGCCCGACGCCGTTTACGACGAATTAAGAACGACGGCGAAGCGCGTCGCGAAACGATCGCTCTTGCTCGCCTCGGAAGCGCTCGGAACCACACCCGCGCTCGAGGCGGCGGGAATCCGCGCGCTTGTGATGAAAGGACCCGCGCTCTCGTCGCTCCTTCACGGCGACTACGGCGTGCGACCGATGCACGACGTCGATGTCTTCGTCGCCAAGCGAGACGTCCGGAAACTCGACGAGACGTTGCGCGCGATGGGGTTCGAGTGGGACGATTACGACGGCGAGTTTACGCCGAGGCAACGTCGCGCGCTCATGTATTGCTCGGACGACTTGATCTATCGCCATCCGAAAAAGCCGTACTTATTGGAGGCGCACTGGCGCTTGTTCGACGTGGGCGAGGCGCGGGAGGACGGCGAGACGATCCTCCGGGAAAGTGTGGCGCGCGAGCAGGCGACGGGAACGACGTGGCTAACGCCGAAACCCGAGACGGAGTTGCTGTACTTGCTCGATCACGGCGCCAAACACCAATGGATGAACCTGAAATGGTTGCACGACGTGGCGCTCTATCCGCGTCGCGTGTCGGTCGATTGGGAGGAGTTCGGCGGACTCGCCCGCCGAGCCGACGCCGAGCGTACGGCGGCGCAAGGGTTGGCGCTCGCCGAAGCGTTGACGCGCGCGCCCGCGCCCGAGTTCGCGCGGAAGGCGGTCGTCGAAAGTCGCGTCGTACGCTCCGCGATCGAGGACGCGATATACGCGCTCAACGAGGGAGACAAGCTCTATCCGATGCGGGGGTGGAGTCGCGTCGGCTATTATCTAACGAGGTTGCGGCTTCGTCGGCGCGTGAGTTCGAAAGTGGGGATGCTCGTCCGAAAGTTTCTCTTCCAACCGAGGGATTGGCTCGCCGTTCCCCTGCCGGATTTCCTCTTCTTTCTCTATTTCCCGCTTCGCCCCGTGATCCCCATATATCGACGCCTATTGAAACGCGACGCCGACCGATAGCCGCGCGTCACGCCTCTTCCAAGTAGCCCAAGCGCCGCATCGTTTCCGCGTGCGCGTCGAAGATTTCGCGGACGAGCGGCTCCGGTAGTTCGTCGCGCCATCCCCCCGAACGCCCCTTGCGGAAAAACGGCGCGACGCCCTTCCGATGCTCGATAAATCCCCCGGTCTCCTCTTGCCGTTTGGCGATCTTGAAATCGGAGCGTTCGACGGCGCGACGAATCGAGTCGTCGTCGGCGGGAAGTCCGAGGAAGCGCGCCGCCTCGCGGAAGGCGGGGGCGGGGTCGGCGAGAGCGTCTTCGTAGCGAATCATCCGGAGGGGGATTGCCGTTTGATCGAGCCAGCTCCTCGCATGGTCGCTCCACGAACCGAGCGATTCGGGGAGGTGAATGGTCAACCGATCGCGTTCGTCGCCGAAGCGATAATCGGGGTCGTTAAGGATTTCAACGGCGCGCTCGATTTCCACGTCGAGATACGGCGCGAGCGAAAGCGCCACGTCCGCGGGATGACGCACGATATACACCGCGCCGGCCGAGGCGTTCGGCGAGAAGATCGGTTCGCCCGAGTCCGTTCG
Source organism: Ignavibacteriales bacterium (assembly GCA_014727845.1). GTDB lineage: Bacteria > Bacteroidota > Ignavibacteria > Ignavibacteriales > Ignavibacteriaceae > WJMR01. The sequence goes on along the minus strand of WJMR01000060.1, from coordinate 3,186 downwards.
GCGAAATTTATCATGCGCCTTTATGAAAAGCGGTTCCTCCGCGAGCCCCGCCATCCGCTCGTACACTCGGGGTCTAAGGCGATCGATCTCCCGCGCGGTGAGTTCCGACGCGGGCGTTCCGACGTGGCGATCGAATAGAAATCGACTCGCGGCGTTGAACGGCTCCAATTCGTTGACGCTCGCGGCGGCGTTTTCTCCGCGCTTGAGATTGGCGAGGAACAGCCGGAACCACGTGTTGCCCGAGCGCGGGTAGGAGGCGAGCCAGAAAATTCGCTTCATAGCCCCGCGTCCCGCTCGATCGCGTCGAACAATTCCGCAATGCTGTTTTTACTTGTCGGTCTTTTTATCTCGCGCATTTCGGCGCGCGACGCGACGGCGGTGAGTTGTCGGAAATGCTTCTCGGCGCCGCCCAGTCGTTGGAGCTCGTTGCTGTTAAACGTGTTCGCGAGGAAGACGCGCAGCTTATCCGCGCCTCGGACGGGCATGAGGGTAACGTCATCGCGAAGCTCGGGGGTGAGGAGGTAAATGCGCGAAATGGGGAGGGGCTCTTCGGCGCGTCGTTCGCCGAGCGGCACGCGGAATTTATCGAACTCGGGACGAACTCGTATCAAGCCCTCCGAGGACAAACCGAGAATCGTCATCGTGTTTTGCCAGAGTTTGATGTAGTCGTATCCCGGAATCACGCGAGGCGTTTCGCGCGCGTCAACCGCGCAGAGGTCGTCGGTGAAGACCTTGTAACCGCGTTCGAGCGCCGCGCCCATCGTCGTCGATTTCCCCGCGCCGGAGTTCCCGACGATTAGCGCCGCGCTCTCGCCGATACGAAACGCGCCCGCGTGAAAGACGAGGATATCACGTTGATGCAGGAGCGCGCGGAAGACTATCCCGAAGAGGAAAACGCGAAGCGCGTTCACGTCGGCGTTCGGAACGAGGTCGAGCGTAATCCGTTCGCCGTCGCGCGCGTAAAAGCGTCCAAGATCCTTCCAGGTAAAGAGGAACTCGTTACGGGTGGCGACGAAGTTGGGATAGACGAGCTCGGGATCGTCGAGCGACTCGGGCGCTTTACCACGCTCCACAATCACGTTCGCGGGCGCGTCGGCGGGACGGTGTTCGGGAAACTCGACGTCGCTTTCGAAGACGACGCCGAACGCTTCGTATCGAGGGCGATCGGTCATGGTCGGCGGTTGTTGTCGGATTCGCGTCGTTCGCCGCGAAAAAGAATCGGCGAAAGGTACGAAACCGGAAGTCGATTCCCAACGCGTGTTGATTGTGGAGCGCGGGGCGAGTAACTTACTCGGTTATTCGTACGAACGTATTATAAATGAAAGGGTCGGAACCAATGCGGAAATCTACGGCGGTCGCGGCGATGATGGCGGCGGCGGCGATTTCGATCCAAAGCGACGACGCTCCCGTCGTTCCGGCGGCGGGCGGAACCGTAAAGCCGATCAACGAGGACGACGTGCGAATGAAGAACGAAGTCGTCGTCGTAACGCTCGAAAAAGACCGGTACTTCGTCGAGGTGGATTACGAATTCGTCAACTCGGGCGACGCGAAGACGGTGATGATGGGGTTTCCGAACGTCGAGAGCGCCCCCTACGCCGAGTCGATAGACGATTTCAAAATGTGGGCGCGCGGCGAACGCCTCGACGTGACGCGGCGATTCGCCGAGGAGCGCCCGACCGAGGACGAACAATGGACGGGCAGGAAGTGCTACGAATGCTCCGACGTTTCGTTCGAGGCGGGGGAAACCGTTCGCGTACGGAACGCCTACTCGCAACGTTACGAGCGCGATTACGACGACTCGTGGCGGAAGGCGCGCTACGTGCTCACGACGGGCGCGTTGTGGAAGGACGACATCGAGAGCGTTCGCGTGGAGGTCGTCGCCGCCGCGCACCCGACCGAGTTTATGCCGCGCGTTTCGTTCTTCCGGGATTACGGAGACACGGCGACCTACGCGGGCTTGACGATCACGCCCGGCGCCTTTCCGCGTTCGGGAGCGCGACGCGTCTTCGAGTGGCGGAACGTCGAACCCGACTTCAATCTCGAGATAACGTTTCCGCCCCGACTGTGGAAATACGGCATGGCGACGACGACGCTCGAAGCCGACGGCTACGACTACTCTCCCGACCGCGCCCTCGACGGCGATCCGACGACGGCGTGGGTGGAGGGCGCGAAGGACGAGGGGATCGGCGAGGCGCTCCATATCGAATGCGCCGACTATCTCGCGGGAGGGAAGCTGCCGGGCGATCCGAAACTCCGCGCCATTGGGGTCGTTAACGGTTACGCCAAGAGCGAAGCGATTTGGCGCGCCAACGCCCGCGTAAAACGAGCGCGCGTCACGCTCATAAGCGGCGACGACGCCGATCCGACCGAGACGAGTTTTACGACGACGCTGGCGGACAAGCCCGAAGAGCAAATCGTCGAGTTCCCCGAGCCGGTCTTTGTTCGAGGCGTCGAGATCGTAATCCTCGAGGTTTACTCCGGCGATAAATACGCCGACTGCGCCGTGAGCGAAGTGTACCTCTATCCCGATCAACCGTAAGGATTCGTATGAAAATCGCCGTACGCCAAATCAACACAATTATCGGAGACCTCGACGGGAACGCCGAGAAAATCCGCGCGGGCTACCGCCTCGCCAAGGAGGCGGGCGCCGATCTCGCCGTCTTCCCCGAACTCTCGCTCGTCGGCTATCCGCCGATGGATTTGGTGGAGAAGCGCGCCTTCCGCGAGGCGACGACCCGCAAAGCTCGCGAACTCGCCGCCGAGACCGACTCGACGGGATTGATTTTCGGCGCGTTCGACGAGGACGACGACGACGTGGGCACGAACGTGTTCAACGCCGCCTTCTTCTGCTTCGACGGCGCCGTTCGAGGAATCCAACACAAGACGCTCATTCCGAACTACGACGTCTTCGACGAAGTGCGCTACTACGAGTCGGCGAAATCCGCCGACGTGTGCCACTTTAAGGGCAAGGCGATCGGCGTGAGCGTGTGCGAGGACATCTGGAACGACAAGGATTACTGGAAGCGACGACTCTATCCGAACGACCCCGTCGATCAACAGATCAAGAAGGGCGCGGACATTCTGATCAATATATCCGCCAGCCCCTACAGTCACGGCAAGCGAGTAGAGCGACGCGACATGCTCGCTACCGTAACGCGCGACAACAAGACGCCGCTGGCGTACGCG
>WJMR01000059.1 GCA_014727845.1 Ignavibacteriales bacterium | reverse complement strand
TGCAGAAGATCACGAATCGATTTTCCAAAATCGGATCGAAGCCCTCGCTCGTAGCCGCCAACGTGATTGAAACGATCGAACGGACGACGGAGTATTTCCACCGGCGCTTGCCGCAGACGGGCAAGCAGGTGGAGCTCCTCATCAAGGGAGATCGGGAGGCGACGGCGCTCCTCAACGCCGACTTATTCGAGTGGGTGTTGGAGAATCTGGTCAAGAACGCGTTGGACGCCATCGATCACGACGACGGCGTGATCGAGTTCGTCGTCGAGGAGGAGCGGAAGCGCGTCGTCGTCGAGGCGAGCGACAACGGCAAGGGTATCGGGATGAAGCGGAAGAAGGACGTCTTCCGGCCCGGCTACTCGACGAAGAGACGCGGGTGGGGTTTGGGGCTCAGTCTCGCCAAGCGGATCGTCGAGCAATATCACCGAGGGAAAATATTCGTAAAATCCACATCGCCCGAGACGGGAACAACGTTCCGTATCGAGTTGCGCAAGCCGTAGGCGTCAGCTCATCTCGAGCATTCGCTCCAACGGTTTCATCGCGCGGCGCGCCGTCTCCTCGTCCACTATTATCTCCGGTTCGCCGTCGCGCATACACCGCCACACCTTCTCCAATGTGTTGAGTTTCATATACGGGCAGTCGCTACAGTTGCACGTCTCGTTGGCGGGCGCCGGTACGAACGTCTTCGTCGGCGCCGACTTTTTCATTTGGTGGATGACGCCCGGTTCGGTGGCGACGATGTAGGTCGGCGCGTCGTCGTCGCGGACGAACGCGAGAAGCTTGCTCGTCGAGCCGATGAAATCCGCGCGGCGCAACACGCGCTCTTCGCACTCGGGGTGGGCGACGAGTTTCGCGTCGGGGTATTGCTCGCGGAGTTTGAGGATCGCCTTCTCGCCGTATGCCTCGTGCACGACGCACGTCCCTTGCCAGAGCGTCATCTCTCTTCCCGTTTGGCGGGAGACGTACGCGCCGAGATTGCGGTCGGGCGCGAAGATGATCGGCTTATCCTCGGGCAGTTGTCTTACGATCTTCTCGGCGTTCGACGAGGTGACGATTACGTCGCTCAGCGCCTTGACCGCCGCCGAGCAGTTGATGTAGCTGACGACCGTGTGGTCGGGACGGCTTTCGACGAAGCGCTTGAAGAGGGGCGCCGGCGCGCTGTCGGCGAGGGAGCAACCCGCGTCGAGATCGGGCAGGAGGACGCGACGATCGGGCGAGAGTATCTTCGCCGTCTCCGCCATAAAGTGCACGCCGCAGAAGACGATCGTCTCGGCGTCGGTGTCTTTGGCGCGTCGCGCCAGCTCCAAGCTGTCGCCGACGATATCCGCGACGTCTTGAATCTCGGGGATTTGGTAGTAGTGCGCGAGGATGACGGCGTTCGTCTCCTTGCGTAGTCGGTCGATTTCGGCGACGTAGTCTATCCTCTCGGCGATCGCCGCGTTGTCGGTGTTCGTCATATCGTTTGTCGCTTTTTCAAAACGGTTTTCATATCGAGAATCGCCTCGACGACGTCGTCGTCCGCCGCCTCGACTTCGGGAAGCGTGACGCCGATATCGACGGGAAGAACGAAGCGGGTCTTACCTCGCATGTTCTTCTTATCGAGTCGCGTCGCCTCGAGCGCGACGTAGGGATCGACGTCGGCGATCTCGTCGGGTATCCGTACGTGTAACGGAAGAGCGCGCAGTCGGAGTTCCGTTTCGGCGGTCGTAAATCCGAGCCGACGAGACAACGCGAGCGCGGCAAGGATGCCCGCCGCAACGGCGTGTCCGTGCTTGACGCGGAAATCGAGCGCGCTCTCGAACGCATGCCCGAACGTGTGCCCTAAGTTCAAAAGCTTCCGAAGCCCGCGCTCCTTCTCGTCTTCCGCCACCACCGCCGCTTTGACGGCGGCGGCTTTTAAGAGGGCGTCGATGAGGAAGTCGGCGTCCCTTCGAAAGAAGGCGTCGTAGCGGTCGATCAAGAGGTCAAAAAAACCTTCGTCGGCGATGAAGGCGTACTTGGCGATCTCTCCCGCGCCCGCGTCGATCTCGTCGTCGGGGAGGGTGTCGAGGAATCGGACGTCGGCGAAGACGAGCTTGGGTTGATGGAACGCGCCGACGACGTTCTTCGCGCCGGAGAAATTCACGCCCGTCTTTCCGCCGATCGAGCTATCGACCATGGAAAGGACCGTGGTGGGAACGTGGACGAGGTTGACGCCGCGCATAAACGTGGCGGCGGCGAATCCCGCCGAGTCGCCCGTCGCGCCGCCGCCGACGGCGACCGCGAGCATATCGCGTCCGAAGCCCTCGTCGAGCATGCGCGTATAGAGCCGAGAGATTTGATCGAGCGTCTTCGCCGACTCGCCCGCGGGGAGGGCGTCGTACGTCACTCGCCGAAAGCGCCCGTCCAGCGCGGCTCGCACGCGATCTCCGTGCAGACGGTTCACGTTCTCGTCGATCGCGACGAAGAGCGCGTCGCCGAGTTCGCGCCGCTCGATCTCGTCGGGCAGCCGTGCGAGGACGTCCGCGCCGAAGAGCATGTCGTAGGCGTTGTTTGGAACGGGTACGTGGATAGATTTCATTGGTTTGCTTTCCGTGCTTCGAGCCGAAAGAGTTCGATAATATCGAGTCGTAAGCGCTCGACGTTTTCCGCGATCGGTCCGTTGTTCGCCTCGAAGACGAGGTCGGCTTCGAGGTAGCGCGGCTCGCGGCGCGCGAGGAGATCGGCGATCTTGGCGAGCGCTTCGTCGCGCGTCGGTTTGGGTTCGCCGGTTTTCCGAAAGAGCGGTCGATCGGTCTTGTTCTTCAGGCGTTCGTAGAGATCTTCGGGGGAGAGCCGAACGTAGGCGACCTTTCCGGCGCGCTTAATCCACGCGGCGTTCTCGTCGTCGACGAAGGCGCCGCCGCCGAGGGAGACGATCGCGTCGCGATTGAGCGGCAACGACATAAGTCGAGCTCGCTCGATATTCCGAAACGCGGGCTCCCCGCTTTGCTCGATGATCTCGCCGGGGGAGCGGCCCTCGCGTTCCTCGATCGCGCGGTCCAAATCCACGAACGACCATCCGAGCGCGTTGGCGACGATGGCGCCTAAGCGACTCTTGCCCGATCCCATGAAGCCCGTGAGGAATAAAATGTTTGTCGGCATAGATGTTTCACTTTAAACTATATAATATACGACGACGGGGGGAGAGGATAAAGAAAAGGCGGACCGGAGCCCGCCTTGGCGAAAAAGGTCGAGGAGGGTTACTCGTCGTCTTCCATCGAAAGGCAAGAGGAGGCGAGTTCGCCCGTGTGGTTGGCGATGTTCTCGACATGGCTGACGAGGTTGAGGAAGAGCAACGACTCGCGCGTTTTGATCAACCCGTCGCGGACGCGTTTCATCTGGCTTTTATCGAGTTTCTTAATAGTTTTCTTTGTGAGCTTGATGTGCGAGGTCACTTCGTCGAAGCGCTCGAACTCGTCGCTCTCCATCGTGAGAATCGCCGCGTCGATGACGCGCTTGAGCTGAAGCCGCACGCTCGTGAGGTCGTCTTGAATGGCGGCGAAGGGTTTGTTGTGGTTGTTGCTGATGTGCTTGTGGCACGCGCCGATAAACTCGGAAACGTTTTCGTCGATCTCCTGTAGCGCCGTCACCGCGTTGCCGTAGCGGATCGAGTCGATCGACGCGGCGTCCACGGTTTCTTTGATGGAATAGAATATCGCGCCGACGAGCTTGCTCGTCTTCTTGCTGAACTTTTTCGTTTCCTTCCTGATTTTATCCAGTCGTCCGAGCTTCTCTTTAAAGAGCGCGTCGAGCGCCTCTTCGAGCATCTCGTCAATCGAACCGATAAGCTTGGCGGCGTCCTTCATATACGCCCGCATCACCTCCACGCCGTCGTCCACTTTGTCGAGATTCTGGATCAGCTCCATTTCCGCCTCTTCCTCCTCGCGGCGGCGGTGGATAACGTTGGTGCGATAGACGAAGAATCCGGCGAGAAGCACGAGCGCGATAATAGCGGGCACGCCGAGGAACACGACGGTCGTGGCGACCGCGGCGGCGGCGGTGAAGGCGAGCACGGCGGTCATGAACCATCCACCGACGACGGTGAGCACGCCGTTGACGCGATAGACCGCGCTATCCCTGCCCCACGCGCGGTCGGAGAGCGAGGCGCCCATCGCGACCATAAACGTGACGTAGGTGGTCGAGAGCGGTAGCTTGAGCGACGTGGCGAAGGAGATCAGCACGGCGGCGACCATCAGGTTGACCGCGGCGCGAAGGAGATCGAACGAGGCCACCTCGCCGTCGGCTTCGGGCAACGACTTAATGACGGACGAGTCGAAGCGACGGTTTATCATTACCTGCGTACGCGCGGGAACAATCTTCTTATAAATATCGCCGACGGCGACGGAGATCCGAACGATTTGACGCGAGAGCATCGACGACTCGAAGCGCTCGTAGCCCTCCGTCTGTCTGCCGAGATTGACTTCCGTTTTCGTGACCGAGCGCGACTTCCGCGAGAACCAAAGCGTGACGACCATAATGACGCCCGCCGCGATGAGCAGGTAGCTTTGCGTCGGCACCTTACTCGCCAGTTGCCCCATCGTCATCGACATAGGATCGCCGGAGATTGCGGCGAGATTGTAGCTGCTGAACGCCGCCAGCGGCACGCCGATGAAGTTGACCAAGTCGTTCGCCGCGAACGCCAACGCCAACGCGAACGTGCCGACGAGCACGATCGGTTTGAGAATGTTGACCTTGAAAGCGAATTGGAGGATCGCCAGAACGATCGTCCATCCGACAAATCCGTAAGCGGACAGTAGGACGGTGTTCTCAAACACCCAGTCGGTCATTTCGGAAGTAAAAAACGCCGAGCCCTTCATCCCTTTGATGATAATGAAAAACGTGATCGCCGTGAGCGCCGCGCCGCCCCACACCGCGCCGTAGCGCTTGAAGCGCTTCTCGAAATCGAACGTAAAGATCAGGCGCGTTATGTATTGCACGACCGCCCCGACGGTGAAGGCGACGACGATGGACAGCAGGATGCCCGAGATGATGGTTAGCGCGCTACCCGAGTTGATGTAGTTGTTGAGCGTCGAAAGCGCCTCGCCGCTTTGGTAGATCTTTACGACCGAGACGGCGACCGCCGCGCCGAGCAACTCGAAGACGATGGAGACGGTCGTGGAGGTCGGCAACGCGAACGTATTGTAGAGGTCGAGCAGCATCACGTCGGTGATCATCACGGCGAAGAAGAGCACCATAATGTCGGGGAACTGAAACTCGCCGGGATGGAAGATGCCCTTGCGCGCCACCTCCATCATACCGCCGGAAAAACCCGCGCCGACGATGATGCCCACGCTGGCGACGATCAACACGACGTGACGAGGCGCGACCCGCGAGCCGATCGCCGAGTTTAAAAAATTCACGGCGTCGTTGCTGACGCCCACCATTAAGTCGGAGATCGCCAAAGCGAACAGGATGACGACCAGTATCAGAAAATATTCCATCTCGGTTTTGAGCTTGTCGGTTTCGTGGGTTCGATGACGTTATAAAGCGAGGGGCGCGGCGCTTTCCCCAAAAAGTTTAATCCTATAAAGATAAGAATTGCCGCGTTACGGCAAGATTAAATAATTATTAAATGCCCGGAACGTCGAAAGAGTACGAAGCGCCGACGAGGAAGACGACTCCGTCGAGATTGATCTTCGAGTCGAACTCTCGCTCGACGATCGAGAACGCCTCCCCCTCGTACACGCCCGTCGTTCCCTTGTAGCGGGAGACGACGTCGATTTGCGGGTCGCGAAACTTCATCCCGAAAACGAGCGCGACGTCGGGAACGACGAACCACTCGATTGATAGGCCGACGTGAACGCCTAACGCGGAGCGTCGTTCGATCGTTTCGGATTCGAGATCGCCGATCGTTCGCGTTCGGTCGGCGACGTAGGCGCCGATTCCGCCGCCCATAAAAAACTTCACCGTCTCGAACGAAAAGGGGAGCATGTATTGCAAGATGATTTCGATGGGAACGGCGACGAATCCCTCCTTCACGGGAACGGTGCGCGTGCCGCCTTCGAGGAGGATCGTCGCGTTGGCGCCCTCGCCCTCGGCGGCGACGTAGCCGACGTTAAGCGATAGCCGTATCTCTTCTCCGACCCGCCGCGAGAGCGTTAGCGAGGGTCCGTAGAGATTCTCAAAGCCGTGGAAGTTGTTGCGAACGATCTCGTCGTCCGCCTTGGGGTAGAGATAGATTTTTGCCGTCGAGGTGTAAACGCCGTTCGCCCCGACCGTCCAATCGCCGCTCTGCGCGTGCGCGCTCGCGAGGAGCGCCGCCGTTATGATCGCGAGTCGTTTTACCATTCCACAAAATAAAAAACCCTCCGAACGCGCGAAAACGTCGGAGGGTAAAAAAGCAACAAATAAAAAAACTACCTACCGTAGAAACGGTGACGGTTATCCACGATCTCGGCGTTGCGCTTGAGGTTCTCCTCCCAGCGCGTCAGAAACTGTTGGCGCTTTTGGTTGAGGAGTTGCGCGCGGAGATTTTGCCGTTGCCCGGCGTAGGCGGTCGAGTCGAACGCCGAGCGTTGCGTTACTTGGATAAGATAGTAGCCGCGAGCGCCGCGAACCGGATCGGAGATTTCGTTTAGCGGAAGCTCGTAGGCGGCGGCGCCGAAGGCGTAATCCAAGCCGATGGTGGGCACGCTACCGGCGCGGGTAAAGTTTTGCGCGGTGTTGTATTTCAATTCGGGCGCGGATTCGCTCGCCGCCGCGAGATCGCCGCCGGAAACGTTAGCCGCCTTTAGCGCCGCGAGCGCCATATCGTATTTCTTCTCTTGGATCGCCTTGCGCTTCGCCTCTTCCTTCGCCTCCTCAAAGGGTCGGTAGCCCTCGGGAATCTCGGCGGTAATCACGCCGACGACGTAACCGTCGGTGGCGGTGTGCGGCTCGCTCACGTCGCCCTCGTCGTTCTCGAACGCGAAATTGATGAGCGCGCGATTGTAGCCGATGCCGGGAATGGAATACACTTCGCGCTCGAAGGGGATCGTCTCCTTCACCTCGTAGCCCGCGACCTCCGCCTCCTTCTCGAAGCCGTTGTTCTCGGCGAGATAGGCGAAGTCGTTCGCCTCGTTGAAGACGTCGTCCCGCGTTACGCCCGAGGGGCGCACCTCGTAGGAAATTTTCTCGACGACGTACTCGTTCGTCGATCTGCCCGTCGTCTTAATTATGTGGTAGCCGTAGGCGGTTTTTACGGGCGGTTGGATCTCGCCGATCGTTCCCGTAAAAGCGGCGCGCTCGAATTGCGGCACCATCCTGCCTTTGCCGAACCAGCCGAGGTCGCCGCCTTCGACGGCGCTACCCGGATCTTTGGAGCGCGCTTTGGCGGTCGTCGCGAAATCCGCGCCCGCCAGCAGTTGCGCGTACACTCGTTCCGACTCGAGCTTCGCCACCGAGTCCTCGCCGGCGGTCGAGGTGATGAGGATATGCGAGGCGCGCGCCACGGTGTCGTCGGACGGGAGAATGTCGGCGACGTGATAGAGCGCGTAGCCCGTCTCCGTCGCGACGGGACCGATGATCGAGCCGGCGCCTTTCTCGTCCGCGCTATCGAGCACGCCGCCCGGAAGCGCGTCGGCGGAAACCGTGTCGAGCGAGTAGGGCTCTTCGGAATAGTATTCGACGAACGTTTTGAAATCGGCGGTGTCGTCCTCGGCGAGCCGCGCGCGCACGTTATAGAGCTGCGTCAGCGCCGCGTTGGAGTCCGCCTTCGAGGGTTGGAGATCGAAGAGGACGTAGTTGAGTTGCCGTTGCTCGACCTGTTTGAACTCGTCTTTGTGCTCGTCGTAATAGTCTCGGATTTCGTCGTCGGTGATCGCGACGGTCGTGTCGGGGAAGGAGCGAACGTCGGCGAGCAAATACTCGGCGGTCATCCGCACGTTCTTATCGATAAAATTGCGTCGGATCTCCCCCTCGCTCACGGTCACCGCGCTAAAGAGAATATTCTGGAGCTTTTGTTGCATCAGCTGTTGGCGGATGAGGTCCTCGGCTTGCACGAGAATCTGTTCGTTGCGCGGGTCGAGGATGGCTTGCTCGTATGCCTGCCGATTGAATTGCCCCGTGGCGGAATCGACGAACCCTTGGGTGAGGAAGGGCGGCGGATTTTCGCCGAGAATCACCTCGCGGATTTCGTCGTCGGCGATCGCGACGTCGTACTCGTCCATCTTCTGTTCGAAGAGTTTCATCCGGACGACCTCGTCCCAAACCTGATCGCGGAAACGGTCCATGTTATCCGGATCGACGTCCTCGCCGGACTGCGCCTTATAGTTCTCCATCGCTCGATCGACGAATTGATTAAACTCTTGGTAAGTTACGTCCTCGCCGTTAATCGAACCGACGACGTTCGTCTGACCGCCCAGCGCCTCGAGCACGTTCGAGTCGGATATGATCATAAACAACACAAACATCACGCCGACTCCGATGATAAACACCGGCGCCAGATCGCGCATGCGAGACATCAACGCCATAGTACGTACACTCCGAAAATGTTAGGTTTCAAATTCAAACAGAACAACTAATATAGACAGCGCGTCCGAGAAAATCAAAGCAAAATCGCGTCGGCTTCGGAGGCGTCGAGCGGCGACCCGGGAGCGTCGAGGTCCGTCGGTCGCCGTACGGGGGGAGCGTATCGGATCGGGGCGCGAAAACGGCTTGCGCGAGGAGTCGAAAACTTGTATATTACTCGTCTGTAGTTTTTTGAATTTGTGAACAGACACAAGCGCGGATAACGCCGCCGACCGCGGCGGGGCGTAGCGTAGTCCGGTTAGCGCGCCTGCTTTGGGAGCAGGAGGTCGCGGGTTCGAATCCCGCCGCCCCGACGAAGCGCGACTTGAAACCGGACGACGGATTTTTCTATATTACGCGTTCGAGCAGATGAAGTCGCGCCAGTAGCTCAACCGGATAGAGCATCAGCCTTCTAAGCTGAGGGTTAGTGGTTCGAGTCCACTCTGGCGTACGAGACCATTCCGGCGTACGAGATCGCGCGCAAAGTTTGCACGGTGAGCGTAGCTCAGGTGGTTAGAGCGCCAGGTTGTGGCCCTGGAGGCCGTGGGTTCAAGTCCCATCGTTCACCCAACCCCGACGCGTTCGCGCGACGTCGGTTTAGGCCCCATCGTCTAATGGTTAGGACCTCGCCCTTTCACGGCGGTAATAGGGGTTCGAATCCCCTTGGGGTCACCCACACAAAAGCTCTCGCACACGCGAGGGCTTTTTCGTTTTAAAGGGGAACGATGAACTTACCACAATCGCCCGACCTATACCCATCCGACCGGCAAAACGCAAAAAAGGCGCCCAATCGGACGCCTTGCGTGGAGCTAAGGGGAGTCGAACCCCTGACCTTCTCATTGCGAACGAGACGCTCTCCCAACTGAGCTAT
>WJMR01000058.1 GCA_014727845.1 Ignavibacteriales bacterium | reverse complement strand
GCGTCAATCCCGCAATCGCCACGGGTAACGGGAACAGCGAGTTCATGCTGATAGGCCATTTCGGCTACGGCTTGGGCGGCGGTTTGGATATCGACGGCAAGGTCGGTTTTAATTATTTCAACGAGACGATGATCGGCGCGGATATCGAGTGGACGCTGAAATCGGGCGGTCCCGCTTTTTCGATTGCGGGCGGTCTGCATTTGGCGGGCGATCTCGCGCTCGACGGGACGATGAACTTGAGCTTCCCGCTCGGCGCTCCGACGCTCTACGCGGGACTCGATCTCGACGTGATTATGGTTGACGGCAATCCGATGCCCGTTTGGGCGGTCGTCGGGTTGGAGTTCGGCGTGGCGCGACGCGTCACTATCCTCGCCGAGGGCGCCATCGGCGTTAACGACGAGGCGACGACGATAGTCTCGTTCGGCTTCAACTTCTATATGTAATTTCTTCCGACAACGCGGAAGACGCGACGGCTCTCGTAAGCGCGGGAGCCGTTTTTTATTGGCAAACGACGTTAAACGCTTTGCGCGCTTCCGAGCGCGGGAGGAGGTACTCGTCCACGAATTTGCGATGATCGGGATGCGGCACATAAGCGGCGACGGTATCGAGGTCGTCGAAGTCGAGAGTGATCGCGAAATTGTAATCGTCGTCGTCGGGCACGGCTCCCGTCTTCACACTCAATACGCCGGGCAAGGGCGTAAGCGCTCGCTTGGATTCTCTCGTCGCCTCGTCCACGCTCGTCTCGGGTTTTAGTTTCAGCAACACAACTCTTCTTACCATCGGGTTCTCCTTTTGCTATTTTTCAATCAATTGTCGTAGCGTTCGACGCGCGTTTTCCGGCGGGCGGTAGCGCGGTAAATCCGATTCGATCTTATCCATATACGCGCGCGCTCGATCCTTCTTGCCGTGTCCCGCCTCATAGAGCGCGCGTCGCAGAAGCGCCGTGCCGACGATATCCTCCGTCGCGGCGACGTACTCGTTTTCCTCCGAGAATTCGATCTTGAAATCGGGGAGAGGCGCCTCGACGTAGTCGTCGTCCGTCGTCACTCGGAAGAAGAAGAGCTCGGGCGCGAGCGAGACGCCGGGCGGAAGCGAGAACTGTCCGCCTCGCATCTCCGTGTCGTACAACTCGGGCGCGATATACACGGGGCGCTTCCCAAGGTTCGAGGAGACGACCTTCATCATCACCGCGCGGTACGCGGCTTCGAGGGGCTTTGGATCGAAGGGCTCGTCGCGCTCGAACGGCGCCACCAAGCGTAGGAAGGTTCGCGCCTCGGGTTCGATTCCCGCGTAGATTTCCGGATGGTTCGTCCGCAACTGCTCGTAATACCAGCTTCGCCTTAACAGTTCCTTCTCGACAAGCGCGACGTCGGGGCGAACGCCCTCAACCTTTTGGAAGTAGTAGGCGGGAGAGAAGAAGTAGTCCCATTGATAGGTGAACACGACGGCGCCCGAGTCCACACTCTCGAGTGCGGCGAGCGTGTAATCGCGGAAGGTCGTCGTCTCGCTTCGGTCGGCGTCGGCGAAATTGAGCGCCGCGGCAACCGCCACGAGCGCCGCGACGCCTCCGCCGAGGGCGACGACGCCGACGTTCTTCTCGCGGATTTTTTCCCATCCCCACGCGACGCTTGCGCCGGCGAATATCGCGAGCGCGACGTCGGCGAGGAGGTAGTACGTCTCAATGTCGTGTATTTCGTATGTGGACGCGTAGAGAACCGTGAACGCGAAAGAGATCGCGAGGAACCACAAGAGCGCGCGACCGCGACGCCATAACCACGCCGCTCCGAGAACCGTGAGCGCCGCGGCGATAGTCGAGACGTCGGGGATCGCGGCGAAGTACGCCTCGATCTGTCGTTGCGCCGATTCCGTCGATTGGAACATCCACACTCGGTACTGCGCGCCCGTCACGTGGCGGACGAAACTCTCCCACGTCGTCGGATCGCCCCAATTTAGCGCGGGATCGGCGGCGGCGCGTAGGGGCAGATACAAGTAGAGCGCCGCGAGGATCGGAACGAAAACGGCGATCATCTTCCCGACGCGTTCGAGCGAACGGGCGTCTATACGATACCGCTGAAAATATAGATAGGCGATTCCGGGTAGGAGCATCAACGTCGTCATATGGTTGGCGAATCCGAGCGCCAACGCGACCGCCAATCCGTACCAATACTTCCACGCCGTCTCCTCCGGCGCCGTTCGCGCTTTCATGATAAGATTCAGCGCCAATGATACGACGGCGAGATGCAAGGCGTACACTTCGACGGCGACGCTCTGTAGCCAGAAGGTTTCGCCGAACGCCGCGAAGAGTCCCGCCGCGCCCCCGGCTATCAAGGCGACGCGGATATCGAGCGGTTCGGGTTGCGCGACGACGGTCTCCTCGGCGGCTTTCTTTGCGAGCTTTCGCTTCGGCTTTCGCTTGGCGACGCGCCGCTTCCTCGCTCTTTTCGGCGCGCTCTTCGGCTCGACTCGAAACGCGTCGAGATTCCGGAACGCCTCGAACGCCGCCGTCGCCACGCCGCCCGCCGCCGCGGCGGTCAAGATCGCCGAGAGAAGATTGAGTTGCGCTATCGTCGAAAGGGGCGTCGGGATTTGCGCGAAGAGCCAACCGAGCATAGTGAACAGCGGGTAGCCCGTCGGGTGCGGAATTCCCGCCAACGCTTGCGCCGTCGCCAACTCGCCGACGTCGATCTCGAGCGTGGTCGGGGACATCGTAACAAGGTAGCACGCTCCCGCCGCCGCGGCGACCGCGCCAAACAACGTCGCTTTCAATTTTGGGATGTCGTTTTCGTTCATACTCCGTCTGTCCGTCTTTTCCCTATCATCGTTCCAACTCCCGTCGCCGCGCCTCTCTGATTGTTTTCATCGCGTCGTTGATCGCCGCTCGCAACTCGCCGACGCTCGTCGCTCCGACCGCCTCGGCGATTTCCGCGAGCCGGCGCGCGTCGGTCGGCGTTCTCGAGCCGCTCGCGTTGAAGAGTCGTTCGTTGTGCAGCTCTATCGCCTTCAGCGTCGAGACCGCCCGCGCCGTATCGGCGTGGCCGTCGGATACCGTCGTTAAAATAGTCTCCAACGGAACGGCGCGCAACTCGCGATATCTCTCCGCGTCGGCGAGTAGCGCTCGATGCGCGACCACCTCGGCGTCCGCCAATCCGCCGACGCCCTTTCGTAAATTCAAACGGGGCGCGCCCATACCGAGCGATTTCGCCTCGGTCTTCTTGCGGAGCTCCGACATCTCGCGGCGCGTCGTCTCCTCGTCGAGAGCGGCGATTCGTTCGGCGACCGCGTCGATCACTTCATCGAATCGACGTCGATCGCCCGCGACGAACTCGATCTTGCAGTGGGCTTGCAACTCCCACAAACGCGCGCGCGTCCGGATGTAGTTCTTATACGCGTCCGTCTCCCACGCCAACTGCGCGCTCTTACCTTCGGGTCGGAGTCGGCAATCCACCTTAATCGGCGCGAGCGCCGCTTCGAGACGCCGAAGCAACTCGACGAACGCCGGCTCAACGTCCCCTCCTTTCGCGTCGGCGTATCCGAACACGAGATCGACGTCGGAAGTGAACCGCGACTCTTTCGTCGCCACGCTTCCCATCGCGGCGAGGAACCATTCTTCCGTGTCATGTTCCTCCGCCCACTCTTCCGCGGTCGTTCTAAGCGCGCCGATCGCGGCGCTCGACACGGCGCGCGAGAACTCGGCGGGCTCGATTAATCGGACGCCGAGCCGGACACCCGCCTTGAACAACGCTTCTTTCGGCGGAAGCGCCGACTCTTCCTCGACGACGAACGCGCGCCCCGAGAGGAGCTGATCCTTCAATCCCGAATCCTCGGCGAACAGCTCCACCGTCGCCGTCGATTCGGCCACGCGTATGGCGGCGTCGAGAAACGCTTCGTCGCGTAGCCGTTCGTACCACAGCGAAGGGAAACGCGCCGCGCGAACTATACGCGCAAGATGTTCGAGAACTCGGTCGGGCGCGAGCGAACGACGCAACCTATCCAGGAGCGGCGTCTCGATCCGCTCGAATGCGGCGACTGTTTTCACGTCGAACTTCTTGACCCCCACGGCGCCGAGTCCTTCCTTAAGAAAACGCCAATTTGTCTCCGCGCGCGCGACGTCCTCGAGACCGACGACGGATAAATCGAGCGTTTCCTCGACGACCTCCTCGTCGTGGACGATCGAACGATAGATTTTCGAGACGCGCCGCCGACGCGCCGAGACGTCCGCCTTAAGCGCGGCGCCGTCGTCGAAGCCGAGGCGTTTCGCTATCCGTTCCAACGCCGCCCCCGTCTCGGGTAGCGTGTGCGTTTGGCGGTCGTTCATCAATTGGAGATGGTGCTCGACGCGCCGATAGAAAACGTAGGATTCGCGGAACTCGTCGGCTTCTTCGGAGTAGAGCGCGCCTTCGGCCTCGAGTCGGTCAATCGCGTCGAGGGTGTTGGGCGTTCGGACACGCGGATTTTTCCCGCCGAAGACCAGCTGTAACGCTTGCGCGGCGAACTCGATATCCCGCACGCCTCCGTCGGAGAGTTTAACGTTCACCTCGCCTTTGGCGCGGTCGGCGGCGGCGCGGCGTAATCGTCGGAGCTGTTCGATCGGCGCGGCGCCGGGCGAGGCGGGATAGACGAACGGCGCGAGGTAGCTGACGAAACGTCGGAAGAGGGTCTCGTCTCCGCAGAAGAAATCCGCGCGAATGAGCGCTTGCCGCTCCCAATCCTCGCCGCGCGTTTCGTAGTAGTAGAGCAAATCCTCGACGGAGCGCACAAGCGGCGCGTTCCTCCCATCGGGCCGGAGTCGGAAATCAATTCGATAGAGCGCGCCTCGCTCGGTGACGCGCGAGCACTCCTCGATGAAGAGCTTGGTCGCCTCGATCGTTAAATCTCCGAAGGTCGCTTTTTCGGTTACGTCGCGCTCCTCGTCGTAGAAGGCGATTAAATCGACGTCGGAGCTGTAGTTCAATTCGTTTCCGCCCAACTTGCCGAGCGAGAAGACGCAGACGTTCGCGAGGTCCGGCTCGAGGCCGCGTTTACCGAACGTCTCGCGCATAGCGAGTCGGAACGCCGCGCCCCCCAAGGACCTCGCGAGAATCGAGAGCTCGCTCGTCGTACGTCGGAGGTCGGCGTTCCCGATCGCGTCGTTGACGCCGACGCGCAACAATTCGCGTCGCTTGAGGGAGCGTAACGCGTTCATCTTCGCTTCGAACGTTTTGAACGCGCCAAGCTTTCGCTCGACCTCCTCGGCGAATTCCCGCTCCACGAGGGGGCGTTCCAAGAACGAACCGTCGAGCGCGCGGTAGAGGTATTCGGGGTTGCGGACGACGACGTCCGTGAGGAACGCGCTGTTCGCGGCGACGGCGACGACGATCTCGAAGTAGTGCGGAAAACGAGCGGCGTCTCGGAGGAATTGCGACGGGCTGTACATCGCCTCGAGTATCCGAGCGAAGTTCGCCTCCGCCTCGTCGTCGAATCCGACTTTGGCTTTCTCCCGCTCGAATCGCGCGAGCGCGGCGAGGCGTTCCTCCTCGGGTAGATACCCGACCGCCGCCGCCTCGATTGCCTTGATCGCCCCGTCCAAACGCGGCGTCGGGCTTACGAACTTACGATATCCGAAGCGCGACAACTTCATCGAGGTAAATTACTCCGCTTTTCGCCGACGCGCAAAAAAAAGCCGATCCCCGAATCGGAGACCGGCTTGAAAAACGCGATCGCGACGATCTTACTTCAGAAGGATCATCTTGCGCGTTTGCGAGAAATCGTCGGTCTCAAGCGCGTAGAAGTAAACGCCCGAAGCGAGATTCGAGGCGTCGAACTCGACGCGGTAGTTGCCGGCTTGATACTCGGCGTCCGCCAAGATCTCGATCAACTCGCCCGTCACGTCGTAAACGCTCAGGGTTACGTGTTGCGCTTTCGGCAACGAGAATTTCATCGAGGTCGTCGGGTTGAACGGGTTCGGGAAGTTCTGATCGAGCGCGAATTCGCTCGGAACGCCCTCGTCCATCTTCACGCCCGAGGGCTCGAAATTGTCGATGGAGCTTACGAGAACTTGGTCGGTCATGTTCGTGTTGTGAACGCCGTAGCTACCTTCGGACTCGACCGCGAGATAATTATAGAGCGCTTTTTGGAACGCTTCGGTCGAAGAGTCGGCTTCGGTCGCCATCGCGAGCTTGTCGCTCAAGACCAGCATCAAGCTGTCGGTGTGGCTTTGCACACCGCGATAGTCGAACATCGCGTCGTGGTCGGAGGTGTCAACGACGGTGTAGTAGTCGGTGTGGCACTCGGCGCACGCTTCAACGCGCGGCTCGAACTCGTGCGATGTGTTCGCGGAAACGCCGTCGAAACCGGTCATATGCACGTGGCACCCGATGCAACCGTCGGAGACGACCGTTGTGTGGGCGGAGTTCGTGAAGGTGACGCCGTCGTATTGATAGCCGAATTTCGCGGCGTTGTCGCGCATCAACTCGCTGGTTTGGTGGTGCGGCGTCGAGGTATAATCCACCGTGTCGCCCACGTGACCGTTATGGCAGTGGTCGCAGATCGTCATATCGCCCGTTACGTCGAAGCGAAGCTGACCCGGATACTCGTTCGAGTGCGGCTCGTGGCACGCCGAACAGGTAATCGGTTCGGGCGTGGGATTGACGGACGAGGGCGCCTCGTAGTTGTCGGGATCCTTCGCGTATTCGATGAAGTCGCCCGCGACGTGACAATGAACGCACTCGGGATTGCCGACGACAAAGCCCATCTCCGCGGAGGTGGCATGGCCCGAAGCGCTCCACTGTTCCATATACGGATGGTGAGCGCCTTCGTGACAAATACCGCACGCTTCGGCGGAGAGATCCGCTTCGTTGCTCATATGCGCGTTATCGACCGTCGTCGAGTCGCTTCCGACGGGACCGTGGCACGACTCGCATTGGACGTTCTTCATGTCCTCGTATCCGTTCGGGTTCGTAATAGCGAAATCGCCCGCAGCCGACGTATCCATTACGATCGATTCGTCGAAGCTACCGTTGTCGGCGATCTCGTCCCAACCCGTGTTGTGACAACTAAAGCAGTTATAACCGTAATGGCTATTCTCAACTAGCGTGCTGTCATGGGTCGTCGCATGGCCCGTTTGTTCCCAAGCCGTAACAACCGTGCCGTGGCACGAGGCGCACGACGTGGTGATGTCTTCGTTATAGACGCCTATGTAGTGCGTCTGGCTCTTGGCGGCTCCCGCAAATAGTAGCGTTAGCGCCGCCGAAAGTATCAATGATCTTCTCATTGCTTCTCCCGCTTTGTATTGGTTTGTAATAGTTTCTTAACGCCTATTATTCTAATACCTTGATGTTTTACTAATAAAACTATTGTAATATTATACTCATAAAGTATCATTAACTACTAAATAATAATATAAATCCGTAGTTGCAAGAGACGGCGCCTTTCTTATAGTCGCCATATGACCGCATTAGCTAATTCGGTCACGCTTAATACTTGCGTTGGATTTCTCCTCTTCATACTTTTACGGCTTCGGATCAACTTAATAAACTATGAATGAGCATCCACGTAAGCAATCTGGTAAAGAACTACGACTCGCGACGCGCCGTTGACGACGTCTCATTCGAGGTAAAGCGCGGCGAGATTCTTGGATTTCTGGGACCGAACGGCGCGGGAAAAACAACGACGATGAAGATCCTCGCCTGCTCTATGGCGCCCGATTCGGGCGAGGCGAGCGTCGCCGGGTTCTCAATCCTCCACAATCCCGAGCTCGTAAAAGCGAGCGTCGGTTATCTGCCCGAAAGCGCGCCCCTCTATTTGGATATGTACGCCATCGAGTATCTCGAATTCGCCGCCGCGCTCCAAGGAGTTCCGAAAGAAAAGATCGACGGACGCGTCCGCGAAATGGTTCGCGTGTGCGGACTCGACGACGAGAAGCATAAGCGGATCGACGAACTCTCGAAGGGCTATCGTCAACGCGTCGGGCTGGCGCAGGCGATGATCCACGACCCGGACGTCCTCATCCTCGACGAGCCGACGACGGGACTCGATCCGAACCAGATCGTCGAAATCCGACGGCTGATACGAGAACTCGGCAAGCGCAAAACCGTCATACTTAGCACGCACATCCTCTCCGAGGCGGAGGCGACGTGCGACCGTGTCGTGATAATCGACAAAGGCAAAATCGTCGCCGACGGAACCGCCGAGGAGTTGCGCCGGAAATCCCGCGCCGTCGAGACCGCCCGGGTTCGCGTCGAAGATTTCGGCGACGAGCGGGAGGCGATCGACGCCGTCCGAGCGCTCGACGAAGTCGCCGACCTCCGACAGGCCGCCGACGAGCCCGGTGTATGGATCGTCGAGAGCCGCGAGGGCGCCGCGCATCGAAAAGCTATCTATAATATATGCGTCGAACGCGGATGGACGCTCCTTGAATTAACCCCGCTCGAAACCGGGCTCGAAGACGTTTTTCGAGAACTAACGACAACCGCCGACTAACGCTATGCGAGCCATTTTCATCATCGCCAAACGAGAGACGCGCGCGTTCTTCGACTCGCTCGTCGCCTATATCCTGCTCGCCGCTTTCCTCGGCTTGAGCGGATTTTTCACGTGGATCTTCGGCGCCGACGTCTTCTACGTCGGAGAGGCGTCGCTCAATCAGTTCTTCGCCGTCGCCTACTGGACCGTCTTCTTCTTCGTCCCGGCGCTCACAATGCGCTCGTTCGCCGAAGAGCGGCGCTCGGGAACGCTCGAGTTGCTACTCGCCAACCCCGTGAACGATTGGCAAATCGCGCTCGGGAAATTTCTCTCGGTCCTCGGCTTGCTCGCCGTCGCCTTCGCGCTCACGCTTCCCTACTACGTTAGCGTCGCCGCGTTGGGACCGATAGACCACGGCGCGGTGTGGTCGGGTTACTTTGGATTGCTCGCGCTGAGCGCCGCGTACATCGGACTCGGACTGTTCGCCTCGGCGCTCACGGAAAACCAGATCGTCGCTTTTCTCCTCGCCCTGTTTTCCGGCGTTCTCTTTTTCGTCTTGTTTGACGCGGTCGCGGCGAGTTCGACGGGCGCGCTCGCGGAAACGCTTACGTTCCTGAGTCTCTCCGCCCGCTACGACGCGATCGCCCGAGGCGTGGTGGATTCGCGCGACGTCCTCTACCTCCTCTCGATCTCCTTTCTCGGAATCTTCCTCGCGGTCGCGGTTTTACAAAAACGCAATATTGTGGACTAACGAATCCTATGACCAAACGACAAGTCGCGACCACAATTTTCCTCGTCGTCGGTTCCCTCGCCGCGCTCAACCTCCTCTCGGAGGAGTTGTACTTCCGGTTGGATTTCACGGCGGACGAGCGATACACCTTAAGCGACGCGACGATAGACTTGCTCGAATCAATCGACGAACCCGTCACCGTCACGGCGTATTTTTCCGACGATCTACCGCCCGCCGCCGCCGCCGCGCGCGAGGATTTCCGCGACCTTCTCGCCGAATACGATCGACGCTCCGACGGCGTCGTCGTCTTCGAGTTCGTCAATCCGAACGACGACGTCGAGCGCGAAACCGAGGCGCGACAACGAGGCGTGGTTCCCGTCGCCATTAACGTGCGCGAGCGCGACCAAGCCAAACGGCAGATCGCCTACCTCGGCGCCGTCGTCTCCCTCGGCGAACGCTCGGAAACCATTCCGCTCGTCGAGCCGGGCGCCGCGATGGAGTTCGCGCTCACTTCCGCCATTAAGAAACTCGTAACCCCGGATAAGCCCGCCGTCGCCTTCATCCAAGGACACGGCGAACCGACGCTCGAGATGATTCCGCAAGCGCGCGAACAGCTATCGGTATCCTACGAGCTCGAGCCCCTCTCGCTCGACGACTCCGCGGGCGTTCCGCCACACTACGGCGTCGTCGTTTGGCTCGCGCCCCGCGACTCCGCGCCCCCCGCGCATCTCGCCGCGATCGACGACTTCCTCGCGCGCGGCGGCGATCTCTTCCTCGGGATCAACGCCGTCGAGGGAGATATGCAAACTTCTATGGGGCGGAAAACTCGGACGGGCGTCGTCGAATGGCTACGCGATAAAGGCGTCGCGGTCGAAGAGTCGTTCGTCGTGGACGCGCAATGCGGAGCGATATACGCGCGACAACAACAAGCCGGCTACACGTTCAACACGCCGATCGACTTTCCCTACTTCCCGATCGTCTCCAACTTCGCCGATCACCCCGCCACGGCGGGCTTGGAGGCGGCGATCTTCCAATTCGCAAGTCCCCTCGCCTACGTCGGCGATTCAACGGACGTCGCCGCGACCGAGCTGGCGTGGACGACCGACAAAGCCGGCAAGCAAGAGCCGCCCGTCTATTTTACGAGTCAACGACAATGGCGCGCTACCGACTTCGACGAGAAGCGGATACCGCTGGCGCTCGCGCTCGTACGGAAGGTCGCGGACGGCGAATCGCGTATGATCGTCGTCGGCGACGGCGACTTCGCGATCAACGGCGCGGGCGAAAGCGCGCAACGCCTCCAAGGCGACAACGTCAACCTCCTCGCCAACGGCGTCGATTGGCTCGCCGACGAACGCGGTCTCGCCGAGTTGCGCGTCAAGGGCGTCGAAGCTCGACCGATCGATCCCTCCCTTTCGGAGGAGACGAAGACGTTCGTCAAATATCTGAACTTCCTGCTTCCCGTCGCGCTCGTCGTCGGCTACGGCCTCTTTCGCGCGAACCGTCGGAAGCGGCTCCGCAAACTACGACAATCGACGTCCTATGCTGATTAACGTTTCAAACAAAACGCTCGCCGCAATCTTCGCGACGTTGGTCGCGCTCCTCGTTCTCGTCTATGCGACGAAAGGCGACGGCGACACATTCGAGCGGCGCCTCGCCGTTTTGGATTCCGCGTCCGTGAGCGAAATCCGCGTCTATCCGCGAACGACGGGTGGAGAGGAAATCCGACTTTTCCTCGAAGACTCCGTTTGGCGCGTCGCGCTTCCCGGCGGCGCGAGCGAGCCGGTCGAGCGCGACGCAATAGAGGCGGTCTTCAAAAACCTCGCGACGATCGAGGCGACGCGACTCGTCTCCCGCGACACCGCCGCGTGGGCGAAATTCCTCGTCAACGACGTCGGCACGCGCGTAACCGCCTACGCCGACGAGAAGATCGCTCTGGACGTAATCTTCGGTAAATTTAGATTCGAGCAACCGAGAACTATGTTCACGTACGCGCGGCTCGCGGGAGAGGACGAGGTGTACGAGGTGGAGGGGTTCTTCGATCCCGTCTTTAATCAGGATCGCGCGAGCTTCAGAGATCGGACGATCGTCGGCGGCGATTTCCGCGAATGGGATCGCGCGATCGTCTCGACGCCGACGTACGCCTACGCGCTGATCCGTACGGCGCCGTTCGAATACGAGATCGGCGGCGCGCCCGCCGACTCGCTCGCCGCGGCGAACTACCTGCGCGAGCTTCAAAACCTACAAGGCGCCTCGTTCCTCGACGACGTATCCCCCGACGAGTTGATCAAACCGCGCCGAAGCGTTTCGATCTCGGCGAACGGCGAAGCCGACGCTATCGTCCTCCACGAATACGCGATCGACTCGGCGACGACGGCGATCGTCTCCTCGCGCCGCCCCGACGCGGTCTTCGACGCAACGGGCGTCGCCGAGAAAATCTTCGTCGAACCGACTCGTCTCCGCAACCCGTAGCGCCTACCGGTAATCGCCGATCAGCACGAACGGCGCCCAATAGTACGGATAGGCGTACTTCGGGTCGCTCGCCAACGACGCCTTCGCCGCGCGGAGCGCGTCGGCTTTGCCCATCGTCGAGAGGTTGTCGTAGAACTTCTCCATCAAGAGCGCGGTGGCGGCGTCGTCCACTTGCCACAACGACGCGATAACCGTCTCGACGCCGACGTCGAAAAACGCGTTGGCGGGATTGACCAGCCAGCCCGTCGTCAACTCCTCGCTCACCGCCGTCTTGCACGCCGAAAGAGTGACGAGCCGATATCCGTTCAAGTTCGTCAGCGCCCACACTTCTTCGATGGTGAGACGACCGTCGTCGGCGGCGTCGCCGGTCGCCAACGTGAGATAGGAGTTCTGGATATTGCGGTAGTCGAGCGTGCCGTGCGTGGCGAAGTGAATCGCGTTAATCGGCGCCGACATTTTCTTCACCTTCGCTTCGGTCGCCTCGTCCCGGACGTAAACCGTCGCGTCGGCGTAGATGTCCTTAAGCGCCAGCGCCTCCTTCTCCGCGTTGGGCAGCGTGTTGTCCGCGTTGCCGAACGCCGCGATCCTCATCGCCTCGTGCGTCTCTCCGTAGAACGCGAACAGCGCGCTAAGCGAACTCAGATAAAACACCGAGTATTCCTCGCCGAAGTATCCCTTGAACTCGCCGCCCTCCCTATTAATTAACGCCTCGAACGGGAGGTAGTGCAGGTTGCCGTAAGGGATGATCGCGACCTTCGACTTTCCTTCGAGACTCGCGGCGACGGGACGGACGAGTCGATCGTACAACGTCGCCGACGTCTCGATCGTCGGGGTCATCAATTGCGCGTATTCCATCTCGCGCCCGTCCTCCAAGGGCTTCAGCGTGCTCGGATCGACGGCGCCGACGGTCGTCGGGATGTAGGAATCCTTGAGGTCGCGATAGAGCCGCACCACCGCGCTCTCGATCTCGCGCCGGTCCGCCTCGACGACCACCGCGCTTACGCTGTCGCTCGTAGCCGTGAAGACGTAGAGTTGGTTCTCGCTCGTCAGGTACGCCAGCACCGCCACGTCCTCGGGGATGTTCCGCTTCTCGCGGAGGAAGCTGCGCGGATTGACGCTCGTGAAATACGTCGCCATCTCGGGGTTGTCGCGCACGGTCTCGTTGACGAATTGGAGGTACGAATTTTCCGCCACGATTTTATTTTGCTCCAGCGTCGCGATCTTTTCCTCGTTGCGGAGGTTTTCGGGTTTCGCCTTCTCCTCTTGCAGCGCGGCTTCCAGCCCCTTCACTTTCTTTTTGAGCTCCTTCCCCTCGGCGACTTGCTCTTGCTTTTCCTCGTCCTCGAACTTCGCGTCGAGCGATCCGAACTGTTCCCTCAACGCCTCGTTCGCGCTTCGCTCCAGATAGTGGAAGGCGCTGTCGATCTCCCCGATCTCGATGAAACTCGAGACGAGCGTCTCGTACACGCGCGCTTTCGTTCGCCCCTCCGCAAAGAGCTTTGCGGCTTGCTCGCCCCCGACCAATTTCCCGCGGATCTCCTCGATCACGTCCGCCGCCTCGCGCAATTTATCGATCGCCCCTCGGAGATCCCCCTCGCGCTTGAGCAACAACGCTTGATAGTAGAGCGCCTCATAAAGGAACTTATCGTAGCCCGTTCGTTTGGAAATCGCGACCGCGGAATCGAGTCTCGCCTTCGCCTCGTCGTAGTCCTCGGCGAGATAAGCGCGCTTGCCGGAGTTAAGCGACGCGTACACTATCTGATCTTTCTCGCCCATCTCCGTCGTGAGCGCGTACGCCTCCTCCAGCGTTCGCTTCGCGTCGTCGTATCGCTCCATCGCCGTCTCGACGGCGCCGAGGATGGTGAGCGTCGTTCCGAGTTGCCGACGCGCGCCGCTCTCCCGCCCCATATCTGCGGATTCGCGCAACCACCGCTCGGCTTTCTCGTACTCCCCCATTCCGTAATACACTTCGCCGACGTTGCTTTTGAGAAGCGTTGTGAAATCGTTGACCAGCCCGAGCGAGTCGAGGATGGCGAGCGCCTCGCGGAATTGACGGAGCGCGGGCTCGTAGTCGCCCTGCCAAAAATAGATCGTGCCGATGTTGTTGACGGGCGTCGCGCGGCTATACTCGGCGTCAAGCGCGGCGTAAAGACTATCCGCTTCGAGGTACCGCGTCATCGCCTCGCGGTAATCGCCGGCGCGATTGGCGAGATTTCCCAATCCCAACGCCACCGAGGCGACGCCCCACGGATTATCGACGCTACGATAAATCTCGCCCGCGCGAAGGTAACTCTTCTTCGCCTCCTCGAATTCGCCGAGCGTCGATTGCACGTCCGAGATGGCGATCATCGCCGTCGCCTGCGACTCCTTGTCGTTCGATGAGTTCGCGTACTCCATCGACTTCTCCATATACTCGCGCGCCTTCTCAAACATTCCCTTATTCGAGTAGGCGTACCCCATCTCCATATTGAGAGAAGAAATCCGCTTGACTTCGTTGAGCTTCTCATAGAGCGCGAGCGAGGAGTCGTAGTAGGCGATCGCCAATTCGTTGTCGCCCATATTCGAATAGAGCTTTCCAAGATTCCACAACGAGTAGGCGACGTTCGATTGGTTGCGCGTTTCGCGCGAGAGCGCCAACGCCTCCTTGAAGGATTCCTCCGCGCCTTTATAGTCGTAATCAATCGAGTAGGCGATCATCGCGAGATTAACTTGGCAATAGACTTGTCCGTCCAAGTCGCCCAACTCGCGTCGTAGCTCGTAGGATTTCCGGAGATACTCTTTCGCGTCGTCGTACTCGTAGAAGTCGTAGAGCGCCAATCCGTACTCGAAGTACGTCTCGCCGAGTTCGTCTTTTCCCGCCGTCGCCGCCTTAAGCTCGATGGCGCGCTCGAAACTCTCGCGCATCTTCTCGAAATTGCGAACGGTCTTGTGCAGCTTGCCGATTTCTTGATACACGTTCGCCAACCCGACCGTGTCGGCGGTGCGGCGATAGAGTTCGATCGCCTCCTCGAATATATCGATCGCCTTACCCGCGTCGCCGCTCTCGCCGTGAAGGGAGGCGAGCTTCTTCAAGCTATAACCCTGCCCCTCGACGTCTCCGCTCGCGCGCCGCAACTCGAGCGCCTCGCGATGACTCGCCGCCGCCGAGTCGTACATCCCGAGATTCCAATACGCTTGCCCGAGATTGGACATCGAATAGCACGCTTCGCTCGTGTCGCCGAGCGCCATAAACTTGTCGAACGCGACGAAGTACACGTTCACGGCGTTCCGATATTCGCCGACCTCGAAGAGGTTGAACGCCACATTGCGCGTCGCGGTCGCCTCCGCCTCCCGCTTGCCGAGCTTGATCGACATCTCGAGCGAGCGTTGATAAAACGGGATCGCCTCGGCGTACCGCCCCCAGTTCTCGTACACAATCGCCACGTTGTTCGTCAGCGTGCGGATTTCGTCGAGGTATATGTCCGATCCTGCGGAATCGTAGTATTCGGCGGCGAGCCGGTAGAGCTCGACCGATTCGTCGATCCGCTCGAGCTGTTCCATCGAATACGCTTTTCCCCAGACCGACGAGCCGAGCGACGCGTAATTGCCCGAGGTCGCGTTCGCCGCGAGGGCCTCTTCGCGTATCACAATCGCCGTGTCGAACGCCGCTATGGCGTCCTCGTTTCGATTCAGCTCTTCGAGCGTCATTCCATAGTTGTGCATCGCGGAACCGTACGCCTCGCGGTTGCCCGCCGCGAGATAATTCGAGATCGCCTTCTCGCTTTCCTCGGCGCTTGCGGAAAAACGCTCGAGGTCGTAGAGCGCTCTCGCGCGTTGGAAGTGAACTTGCCCACGTTCGTCCGCGAGATTATATCGTTCGGCGAGCGTTTGCAGTCTATCGAGTTTCATCGTCGCGGCGGAGTAGTTCTCGCTCGCCTCCTCGTAGGCGTCGCGCGCGGGACTCCATATATAATAGTTGTCTTTGAAGTCGTCCTTGTACGCGTCGAACACGTCGAGGCGCGATTCGAAATCGCCGGGCGCCTCCACGAGATACTCCACTCCCCGTTTAGAGAGAGGCGCGCCCGCCAAGAGCCAGGTCGCGTACACTTCGTTTAATCGATAACGCCTCAGCAGGTAGTCGCCCGCGTACTCGACGACGTACGAAAAGAACAGCGCGAGAGAAGTACGCGTCGTTTCTTTGAACGCCTCCTTAAGATTCTTGCCCGCGAAAATTCCCGACTCTGCTTTTTTAGCGAAGGTCTCGTTCGCGCTAACGTCGATCAAGTACGAGGTCTCTCGGCAGTCGAACATCAGGAAGCCGTAGAGTCGAGCCAACGTCGAGGAATCCGCGACGGTCTCGTCGAGCGCGGGCGCGTAGTAGAGCGGATCCATATTCACGTCGGAAAGCGCGAGATAGAATCGCGCCGCCTCGACGAGCGGATCGTCCAACTCCGACGCGGGTCGGCGCGCGGCGAACTCGAATCCGTCCACAATTGAAAGTGGCCTGCCGAGAGTCTCTCGGTCGTAGTTGTAGATCTCGACTTTCGAGGTCAAGTCGTTCGTCTCTGCAATTCGCGCGGAAAACGCGATCGATCCCGTTCCCGCGTACCCCTCCATCCACAACGCGTAGATC
>WJMR01000057.1 GCA_014727845.1 Ignavibacteriales bacterium | reverse complement strand
GGCTTTTTTTACGGGACTAGGAAATGGATAGAATAAGAGGAAGCATTTTTTTACATTGGTTCGCCAATGGGAAAACGCAGGGCGCGCCCTTCTCGCTTGCGAGCGAAAAAGCGTCTTAATATCCGTTAACCTTCACAAGGAGACATATTGTGAAACGTTTACTTACCTTCTTGCTCTTCGCGGGGGTCGCTATGTCGGCGTTCGCGCAGAGCCCGTACGAATATCTATCACCGCTTCCGGGCTCGAAGTATCACAACCCCGAAGCGACGATTATCGTTCGCCACGGCGACTTTATCAATCCCGCGACCGTAAGCGCCGACGCGTTCGTCGTAACGGGATCCGAAAGCGGCGTCGCCTCGGGCGAGGCGATCCTCTCGACGGATCGCAAGACGGTGATCTTCAAGCCGTCGGACGTTTTCCGTTTTGGCGAGACGGTGACCGTTGAAATACTCGGCGGCGTCGAAACGCTCGACGGCGAAGCGCCGGCGCCGTTTATGTTCGAGTTCGAGGTGCGAGAAGAGTTAGGGGACGTCGATTTCGAAGCGCTGAACGCCGATCTCACTTTCGGCGAGCCGACGAGACCGTATGGCGGCGAATTTACGCCGTCGGTCGAGGACTCGATGCCTGTGCCGATCGTCGATACCGTTAACAATCCCTCGCCGGGCGCGCTCCTCTACGCCAACCGCAACGTTTTGAATCCCCCCGACGGTTATTGGAGCTGGGCGATGATCTTTAACAGTCAAGGCGAAATCTTGAAGCGCCGCAAAGTCAACACGTCCTTCGGCGAGTTGCAGCTTCAAGACAACGGCATGCTGAGTCGAGGTATCCCCGTACAATACCCCGGGTTTTTCGGCGGGTATTACTGCGCTTGGGAGCTGATGGACACGTCGCTTACTCCCGTCGACACGTTATGGATGGGCAACGGTTATATCGCCGATATTCATGATTTTCGTCTCCTCCCGAACGGCCATTCGCTGATGCATACCTACGTTCGCGATGTGATTGATATGAGCGATTCAATTCCGGGCGGATTACCGAACGCGGTCGTCATTTGGGACATCGTTCAAGAGTTGGACGCGGATCAAAACGTCGTTTTCCAATGGCGGAGCCAAGACCATTTGCCGGTCGTCGGCGTGAACGCCGAGTATATGCGACCGGGTTTCGCGCATCTTCATATTAACTCGCTCGAGGTCGATCACGACGGTCATTTGCTTATCAGCGCTCGTCAGACCAACGGCATCCTGAAAGTCGATCGTAATACCGGCGAGCTGAAATGGATAATGGGCGGTTATCTAAACGATTGGACGTTCGTGGGCGATCACGACGAATACGCGCCGCATTACATCCAGTGGCAGCACGATCTCCGCGTATTGCCGAACGGTAATTATACTCTCTTCGACAACGGCAACGCTAATCTTCGCGATTGGGCGCGCGGCGTCGAGTACGAAATCGACGAGACGACTATGACGGCGACGTTGGTGTGGGAGTACGCTCATCCCGACAGTTTCCTCGCGCCCTCGATGGGTAGCTGTCAGCGGTTGCCGAACGGTAATACGCTCATCGGTTGGGGATCGGCGCCGGTGGTTTTTGGGGCTCCCGCCTTAACCGAGGTGACGCCGGGGAATGAAATCGTTCTCCAAATGCGGTTCGAAGGCCAATTAAATACTTATCGGATAAAAAAACACCCGATTTACGCGGGACAACCCGTCGCTTCCGTTATGGAGGAAGTCCTCCAAGGCGACGACTATGAATTCGAGACCGTAAACGACACCGTGGGCATAAGAGTTACCACGAACGCTCTTCCTACCGGCGGCGGTTACATCTTCGTAACGGGAACGCGCGAGGATTACGGTCCGGTTAATCCCGACTTCCTCGGCGAGTCGCCGTTGGTGGATAAGCATCGTCTCTTCATCGAAGTGAGTCCGAGCGGCTCGGTCGATTTCGACGTCGCAATTAAACTCGATTGGTTCAAGAATGTGCGGCATTCCGACAGCGCCGTCGTCTATATGCGCGAGACGCCGGGCGAAGGCGTGTTCACGCCCTTGGCGACGACGCACAATACCATCGACAACACGCTGGAGTTCAACACAACGACGTTAGGCGAGTTTATCGTCGGCAGGCCCGATCCCGAAACGACGATCTACGGACCGCAACTTGTTATGCCGAAGAACGGCGCGGACGTCAACGCCGAGAACGACGTCCGGCTCGAATGGACGCCGATCGGTAGAGTGAACAACCAATACACCGTGCAAGTTTCAACCACGACCGACTTCACCAGCCCGCTCTACGAAGCGAACGTGCAAGGAACGATCGATTCGGTATCCGGCTTAACCAACGACGTGGAATACTTTTGGCGCGTGCAAGCCGAGAACGCGGCGGGCGTCGCGTGGTCCGACACGTTCTCCTTCACCCCGACGGCGCCGTACGTCCGGCTCGTAACGCCGAACGGCGGCGAAGACATCGGCGTCGATACGGCGTATTTCTACATCGAGTGGGAGGACAACCTCGACCACCTGATGCACATCACGCTGTGGAAAGACGGCGCGTTCTACGCCGAAATCGATTCGAGCGTCGAGAGTCCCGATAACAAATACACCTGGGAGCCGGATAACTCGATTCCGAGCGGAAGCTACGTCGTACGCGTCGAGAGCGCCGAGGATCCCTTGCTATTCGACGTCTCCGACGGAACGTTCACGAACGTTGACGAGCGGAGCGACTTGCCGACGGCGTATTCGTTGGCGCAGAACTATCCGAACCCGTTCAACCCGACGACGACGATCGAGTTCACGTTGCCGGAAGCGACGACGGCTCGCGTGGCGATCTACGACATGCTTGGCCGTGAAGTGGCGGTGTTAGCCGACGGCAGGATGACCGCGGGCGTTCACCGGGTCGAGTTCGACGCGTCGGCGTTGGCTTCGGGCGTGTATTTCTATCGCTTGGAAGCGGGCGCGTTCAACGCCGTAAGGAAGATGGCGCTGATGAAGTAAGCGCGGAACTTCCGGAAACGCGGAAAGCTATCCGAAACGAAAGCCGGCTCCCTCGCGGGGGTCGGCTTTTATATTTTTGGGGGAATGGAGAAGCGGCGCAATTATGCTTACCTTATCGAAAACCTTGTTATACGACGGGAGACTTATGCGACAAACGATACTTATACTATTTCTAATTGCCGCGACGAGCGCGTCATTGGGGCAAGGTGTGTTCGGAGAATACGAGTACATTTCCCCGCGCCCGGGATCGGGGAACCATAATCCGGAAGCGACGATAATATTTCGAGTGGGCGAGCGCGTTGACGCCTCGACGATCGAGCGCTCGGCGATACGAGTGACGGGCTCGGCGAGCGGCGCAATCGAAGGAACGCTCGTTCTCTCGACCGACGGCGAGACGGTCGTCTTCAAACCGAGAGCGCCATTTCGCTATGGCGAGCGCGTGCGCGTCGAGCTTGGAAACGAATTGCGAACGGCGACGGGGCGCGAATTCCCGAGCTATGAGTTTTACTTTGCTATTACGGAGGAGTCGGCGCATTCGCGACGCCAAGAACGACCGACGACGTCGAGCGCCTTTGGCGCGACGCCGGCGCAACGCTCGTCGGTTAATCCGATACCGTATCCCATCGTGGACGTAAACGACAACCCCGCTCCGGGCAGCGTTTTGTATCTTAACCCGAACTCGTCGGTACCGCCTCGTTCCGGAGAATATTCGGGATGGGCGCTGTTCTTTGCGTCGGACGGTTCCGTCCGAAAACAAAGAGATCTCGGCGCGGCTCGCGGCGAATTGACGATGCACCCCGACGGATTGATTAGTTGGGGCGAGCCCGTCGCCGGCCCGTCGTTGCGCGGCGGAATCCCCGTCGAGTGGATCGTCGCCGACACCACGTTCGCGCCCGTCGATACGCTCCAATGCGGCAACGGATACGTCGCCGAAAAGCATGAAGTACGCTTGTTGCCGAACGGCCATGCGCTTCTTACGTCCTACGTTCCGATGTCGGTAAATATGGCGGATTCAATCGCCGGCGGCGAACCGAACGCGACGGTGGAGATGGACGTGATACAAGAGCTGGACGCCGAGGGCGACGTCGTGTTCCAATGGCGGGGATGGGATTGGCTCCCGATCGTCGGGTTGCACGATCGTACGACGGAGTCGCAATTCCCGCATCTTCATCTCAACGCCGTCGAGGTCGATCGCGACGGAAACCTGCTGTTAAGTTGCCGAACCCCGAGCTCCATCATAAAAATCCACCGACGAACCGGCGAAGTGTTGTGGATAATGGGCGGAATGATGAACGAGTGGAACTTCGTCGGCGAAAACGAAACGTGGGCGCCGTACTATATGCAGACGCAGCACGACATCCGCGTTTTACCAAACGGCAACTACACCTATTTTGACAACGGCGATCGCGATCGTCGCGAGTGGGCGCGCGGGGTCGAGTACGCGATCGACGAGGCGAACAAGACGGCGACGCTCGTCTGGCAATACGCGCATCCCGACTCGTTCAACGCTCCCGCCGCGGGCAGCATGCAACGACTTCCGAACGGCAACTCGTTTATCTGCTGGGGATGGTCAACCATAACCGACGACGCGGCGATTACCGAGGTGACGCCCGATAATCGCGTCGTATGGGAAGTTCGTTTTCCCGGCGACGTCTTTCCGTACCGCGTACGAAAACACGCCGTTTACGAAAACAAACCCGTTTACCAAACCTCCGCGCGCCTCGGGATCGGCGACTCCGTTTCTCTCGGCGAGGGAGCGGGCGTGCGAGTGGCGTTGT
Source organism: Ignavibacteriales bacterium (assembly GCA_014727845.1). Classification (GTDB taxonomy): domain Bacteria; phylum Bacteroidota; class Ignavibacteria; order Ignavibacteriales; family Ignavibacteriaceae; genus WJMR01. The sequence continues at coordinate 1,533 of WJMR01000057.1, read as the reverse complement.
CGGACGCGGCGACGGGCGACTCGACGACCGCGGGGATCGTCAGGGAAGACTATGCGCCCCTACTGCCCGTCTTCCAAGGCGACGCGCCGAGAGTCGCGCCCTACCGAGTTTTTCTTTCGGCGAGCGTCGGCGACAGCGCGCGGTATAGGACGACGATCGACCTTAAACGATTTCCTAAAGCGGCGGTCTCGAACCACGTCGGCGTATTCAGAAGAGAAACGCCGAACGACGGTATGTTCGAACAGCTACCCGCCGACTACGACGAGGCAAACCACACGATAACGTTCTTCACTCACGCGACGGGCGCCGCCGCCGAGTTTATCGTCGCCGACACCGCCGAGTTACCCGCGGTTGTGGAGGTGGAAGGCCAGCGGAACGACCCGCCGACGAGCTACTCGTTGGAACGGAACTATCCAAACCCGTTCAACCCGACGACGACGATCGAGTTCTCGTTGCCGGAAGCGACGACGGCTCGCGTCGCGATCTACGACATGCTTGGCCGTGAAGTGGCGGTGTTAGCCGACGGTAGGATGACCGCGGGCATGCACCGCGTCGAGTTCGACGCCTCGACGCTATCTTCAGGCGTGTATTTCTATCGCTTGGAAGCGGGCGCGTTCAACGCCGTAAGGAAGATGGCGCTGATGAAGTAAGCGGGAATCTTACGCGAAAGCGGAACGATATCCGAAACGAAAGCCGGCTCCCTCGCGGGGGTCGGCTTTTATATTTTGGGGGCGGTTGATTACTCGGCGGCGCGGAGGGTGAAGGAAAACGTGCTGCCTTTGCCGTGCGCGCTCTCGACGTCGATGGTTCCGCCCATCAGCTCGACGAACTCCCGACATAGCACGAGCCCCATACCGCCGCTTTGTTCGCCGCGCACGCCCACGCGTTTGGCTTGGCCGTCGATGCGGAAGAGGGCGTCTATAATGTGAGGCGGCACGCCGACTCCCGTGTCCGCCACCTCCACGCGCGCGAATTCGCCGCGCGGCTTGATCGCGACGGAGACGGCGCCGCCGCTCGGCGTGAACTTCATCGCGTTGCCGATTAGGTTCCGCGCCACGATGCGGAGAAGCTGCGGGTCCGCTTTTACGTAAACGGGATCGCTCGCGCTTAAGTTCAGCCGCAATCCGTTCCGCTCCGCCTTGGTTTGTTGGCGAGCGAGCTCGGCTTGGAAAAACTTCGTCGCGTCGAGACGCCGAAGCTCGGGCGTAATGTGCTCGGTTTGCGCGCGCGACCAATAAAGCAGGTTCTCGACCATCTCGTTCAAACCGCGCGTCGTGCGCTCGGCTTCCCGCAAATACTCGGCGCGCTTGGCGTCCGAAAGCGCTTCGGGCGCATGGTTGACGACGTTCAGCACGTTGATGATCGTGTGGAGCGGGTCGCGGACGTCGTGCGCGATCACCGAGAAGAGCTTATCCTTCGCGGCGTTCGCCTCGCGTAGCTCGCTTTCCATCTTCGCGCGTTCGGTGATGTCCTTCGAGACGTGGACGAGCGAGACGACCTCGCCCGCGTCGTTAAACTCGGGCGCGTAAGTCG
>WJMR01000056.1 GCA_014727845.1 Ignavibacteriales bacterium | reverse complement strand
GGTCGTCGTCTCCGTCGAGATCCGCGGCGACGACCGACTGGACGCCGTCCACGTTCGTCGATATCGAAATCTCCGAGCTCATCGTTCCGCCCCCCTCGTTCCGATACCAGATTAGCTCGCCGTTGGCGTAGGAGTCGGTGTCGTAGGTGTAATCCCCGAAGCAAGCGACGAGCAGGTCCACGTCTCCGTCGCCCTCGAAGTCGAACGGAAAGACGTCGCTGGCGCCGTCGGCGTTTGTGGCGGCGGACCATTGGAGCGTGAAGCCGCCCGAGCCGTCGTTGGCGTACCACGCCGTTTGGCTCCCGACGTATCGATCCAAGTCCGAGTCGAACGTTCCCATCTCGACGGTTACGGCGTCGAGATCGTCGTCGCCGTCCATATCCGCCAACCGAACGCACCTCGCCCCGACGACGTCCGTCGCCAAGGTTTGCGGGGCGCCGAAAAGATCGTCCGCCGCGCGCGTCGGCGTCGCCGCCTCCCCGTTGCCCGTCGATAACCGTCCCGCGCGCTCGGCGTCGGAAACGGGTTGCGCGTGCGCCGCAAACGCGACGAGCGCCGTAATCGTCAATATTGTCTTCTTCATATGCTCGATTCCCGTTGAATGGTCGTGTTCGATTTGTTCGGATCGCGCCGCGCCGCGCGAGTTTTCCGACCCCGACGCGACAACGCCCTTGTCGGGACCGAACGACTATCGATAAAAGATAATCTATTTCCGCGCCCGCGTCAATATACCAATCGGGTTTTCGGATTATTCGACGGCGGAGGGGCGCCCGGAGCCGACGCGCGCTCTATTTAGTTATCGCTCGCGGTCGGATTCTTCGAGGAGAGAGAGCGCTCGCTCCGTCGCCCACCGATGCGACTCGATGCGGAGATTATGCAGGAGCAACAGCCGTCGCTTCCTCGTCGCTCGCTCGCCGCCGAGTAGCGTCGTCGTTATCGCCTTGAGCGCGCGGAGCATCGAGCGTCGTTCGCCCGCGCCCGCCGAGGCGGCGGCGTAGTAGGTCTCGTAGCGGTCGCGCCAGAGTTCGAGAACCAAGCGATCGACGTCGCGCCGATAGCCCTCGCCCTCGAGCGCCGCGCTCAGCCGCGCCGTCTCCTTCTCCCCCTCCTTCCAAATCGAGACGAGGTCGCCGAACTCGACGGGAACGGCGCGGAATCCCGCGAGACGCCGATCGACGATCTCGAGCTCGGCGACGAGACCGCGATGCAGACGCTTGAGCGCGGGCGCGTTGAAAAAGAGATTCCCCAACGAGTAGAAAATCGGTTTGCCCCGATAGACCTCCACGCCGCGCGGCGTATGCGGATGATGACCGACGACCGCGTCGGCGCCCGCGTCTATCAAAGCGCGGAACCGCTCTCGCCACTCGGGCAACGGAACGTCCGTCTCCTCGACGCCGCAATGCGCCTGCGCGACGACGACGTCCGTCTCCTCGGCGAGCCGCGAGACGATCGACTCGACTTCGGGGGCGCATATCCACGCGAAACCGCCGCGCCCGCGTCCGCGCTCCTTCAATACGCCGAACTCCCCTTCGCAATAGGAGACGAGCCCGACGCGCGTTCCCTCGAGCTCGACGATACGGGGGCGATACGCCTCCTCGCGCGTCATACCCGCGCCGACGGTCGCGAAGTCGCGCGCCGCCTCGAGCGTCCGCGCCAAGCCGGCGTCGGCGTAGTCGTAGATGTGGTTGTTCGCCAACGAAAGCGCGCCGACTCCCTCGCGCCGCAGCAGGTCGAGCGCGTCGGCGCTATGCCGCCAGTGCGACCCCGCCTTCGGAAGCGGGGGATCGTCCGCCTCGGCGACGGGCGCCTCGAAGTTGACCGAGACGAGCGCGCTCTCGGCGAAGAGGCGCCGAAGGTCGTCGTCCAAAAAACGGTCGGGCGCCGTCTCGCCGAAATAGGCGTCGCCCGCGAAATGGATTTTCATCTCGCCTCCTCGCGACCGGCGGCTATGGCGTCGCGTTTTTTAATCGCCCGCTCGAGCGGATGCAGGACGATGTAAACGAAATAGGCGTCGTAAAAACGGTTGCGGAAGCCCGCCGTTTTGAGCGCGCCCTTGACGAGGGGGGTGAAGTGGAGCCGATGATAGAAGCGTCGGAGGGCGGAGCGGGAGACGAGGACGGCGTTGGCGCGTTCGACGTAGTCGCGATCGACGATTTCTGAAAGCAAGTCGGCGTCGAGCGGTTCGAGGGGAACGCGGCGCGCGGCGTCGAGATCGAGCGTGTCTTGTCGCGTGTGGGGGATCCGCTCGTTCTCGAGGTCCAGCCCGACCCGCGCGAGGTAGTCGGTCTGCCAGCGTCGGTCGCGCCACCGTTCGTCGGGAACGGCGAGCATGGCGCCGGCGACGTCGGGTTCGAGGAACGGGGACCAGGGCGCGAAGCCGAGCTCGCGCGGAACCTCGACGAGATAGCGGAGGAGCATAATCTTCAGACGGTTCGCCTCGACGATCCGCCAATAGCGGCTTCCTAAACGCTCGCGGTTTTCCTCCAGATAGCGCGCGCGATGTTCGAGCGTTTGGGGGAAGCGGGAGCGAGCGGCGTCGGCGTGGACGCCGTGCGTGTAGCCGAGATCGCGAACGTTGTCGAGCGTGATCCGATCGGGGATGTTGACGTTGCCCGCCCACACGTCGCCGATTACGCCGCTGAGCAAGGGGGCGCCGCCGAAACCGCGCTCGATAATGGTACGATAGAACTCGACGTGATACATCCCGTGCGCGTGGGTCGAGAGTCCGAAGCGCTCTTCCCACCACCCGATCTCGAGGTGGTAGTCGCCGATCGGGACGCGCTCCCACTTGGCGCCGAGGCGCTCGGCGAGAACGCGGGCGCGGGCGGCTTCGAGGGAGCGAGACTGATCCCGCGAGACGCCGTAGGTGAAGGAGCGGACGCGGGAAGTATCCTCGACGAAGTGGTTGAGGAGTCGGGAATCGTAGCCGCCGCTGGTGGGAATCACAATGTCGCCGCGCGCGCGCCGTTCCCACGCGCGCACCGCCTCGCGCATCCGCTCGATCGCCTCGTTCTCGTCGATTGTCGTTCCGGCGAACTCTTCGGCGGGGTCGGGGTGTCGGCGGAGGACGAGGGCGCCCGCGTCGTCGCGTTCGAGCGAGGCGTTGGGCGGCAGGAATCGGACGTCGCGAACGGGGGTGCGTCCGAAGACCGCGTAGCCGAAGTCGAGGTAGTCGTTGAGGCCTTCGGGGTCCCACTCGAAGCGTTCGTAATCGACGACGTCCTCGAAGCGTCGGCTTTGGGCGCCCGTGCGTTCGTTATAGAAGACGGGCGCGGCGTTGAGCCAATCGGAGCGTAGCGTCACGGGTTACGAGCCGTTCGGTTTGAGGAAATAGTAGCCGTTGCGTTTGAGGAGGCGCGGATAGACGACGAGGCCGCGTTCGTCGGCGAATCGTTTCGCCGCTTTCCGGACGGGCTTTTCGCCCGCTTCCTCCCACTTCCAATCGTCGCCGAAGAGAACGCCGCCGGGTTTCAGCTTAGGCCAGGCGAGCGTAAGATCGGCGTAGGATCCCGCCTCGGAGTGGTCGCCGTCCACGTAAACGAAATTGAAGCGCTCGTCGGGCAGTTCCGGCAGCGCTTCGGCGGAGCGTTTTCGGATCATCCGCGTCTTGCTCTCGTAGCCGTTCGCGGCGATGTTGGCTTTGAATTGCTCGAAGACGTTCTCGACGCCGAGCTCGTCGGCGCGTTCGGGGTTGCTTTGGAGGAACGCCTTTTCGGAATTATGATCCTCCCACGCTTCCACGCTCCACGTATCGACGCAGGTGATCTCGGAGTCGGGGTGTCGGAGATAGTTGTCGAGAAAGAAGAGCGTGCTTCTTCCCTTCCAGCTGCCGATTTCCAAGAAGCGCAACGGCGCGTCGCGGTCGATTCGTTTATCGAGCGCCTTTCGAAGCGCGGCTTCGTTGCCAAACCAATTCTCCGAACCTAAATCGAATTTCATAACCGAACTCCGCGGCGGAGAGCGTCCGCCCTTTACTTAAAGAATAGCGATTTAACCAATTGCACCGAACTCGGTCGCGTTTTCGGTATAAGATACGGAAACACGAGAACCGACGCGCCGTAGGAAACGACCGTGGCGATCGCCGCGCCGACGGCGCCGTGCTCGGGGATGAGATAGAAATTGAGCCCGACGTTCACCGCGCTCGCGGCGAAGGTAAAAATCGAAGCGTATCGTTGCAACCCTTCGGCGACGAGCCACGCGCCTCGGGCGACGCCCTGAAAGACGAAGACGCCCGCCCATATGTGCGTCGCCAACGCCGCGCCCGCGCCCGCGTAGGAGTCGTCGAAAAAGGTCGCGAATAGCGGGTCGCTCAGGAACGTAAACGGAATCGCCACGGCGATCGCCGTCCACGAGAGCGTCGAGTAGAGTCTCGAGAGCCGACGACGGTAGAGCGCCGGGTCTTCTTTTCGGGCTTGGATTACCGACGGGAACGCCGAGTTGACCAGCGCCGTCGGGATGAAATACCAGAGTTGCGCGAAGCGAACCGCCGCCGAATAAACGCCGACGGCGCGCTCGTCCGCCAAATGCTTGAGCATTATCTGGTCGATGTTCATATACACCACGATGGCGACGTTGGCGATCAGCAGGGGCCAGCTTTCGGCGAAAAGGCGCGTCGCCCACCGTCGGGAAAACCGTAGCCGGAGCAGCGCGCCCGTTCGCTTCTGATACGCCGTCGCCCACCCGATCGCCATAAAGCCGAACTCCGCCGCGAAGGCGGCCGCAAAGGCGAGCGTGGGCGCCTCGGCGACAATGAGACCCACCCGAAGCGCGAACGCCGACGCGTAGGCGACGTTCTTCGCCACCACGCTGTAGCGGGATTGCACGAGCGCTTGAAAGTAGAGATCGATCGTCTCGAAGGATTGGAACACCGTCGCCACGCCCGCCACTATGACGACCAATCGCGTCGTCGCGTCGTCGTCGGCGAAATACACGACCGTCGCCAGCGTGAGAAACATCAGCAATCCCCCGAGCAATCGCGAGCCGAGCGTCGCCCCCACAATATCGTCGCGTTCGTCCGGGTTCTCGACTAAGCGCCGAACGACCGTCTGCTCGAACCCCAGCGTCCCCGCGAATCCGAACAACGTGGCGTAGGCGATCGCGTAGTTCAGCGCGCCGAATTCCTCGGCGCCCAAGTAGTTCGCGAGCCAAAACGTCATCACCACCC
>WJMR01000055.1 GCA_014727845.1 Ignavibacteriales bacterium | reverse complement strand
GTATGGGGCAGATCGCCTACGGCGCCAAACTACGGAAGCTCGACCTTGAGACGCTCCACCCGATTACGTTGGTGCGGCGGTCGTACGACGGCGGAAAGGCGGTTTGATTATTATCCTCAATCTCGATACATTGCCCAACTATTAATCGAATTCCCGACGATCCCTCGAGGGGAAGCCGCAAAAGGAAAGCGAGCGAGCAAACGTATGTTCAAGATTCTGGTGGTTGACGCGAGTCCGGCGTTCCATCAATACGTCCAGCGGACGATAGCTCCGAATCTCAAGGTCGAGATCGTTTTCTTCTTCAACGGCGAAGACGCGATGGAATTTCTGCAGACCGAGATGCCGGCGCTTATTCTGCTCGAAATCGGGATGGACGCGAAGACGGGCGTCGATTTCCTCCGCGATTTGCGGCAAGACGAGACGTACCAAAGCACGCCCATCATCATCCTTTCTTCGGATCGGAGTAGCGAGATTATCGAAACCACGAAACCCTTCCACGTCTCCGATTACGTCGTCAAGCGGAAACTCGACAAGGCGACGCTTCTCCAAGCCATCAAAACGGCGCTTGTGCGCGCGCGCATTCCCTTCTAAACGGATGAATCGCCGTTTCGCTCCAATTTAGCCGACCTCCGCTATTGCGTGTTAACGCAAAATAAAATACCTTATTATTAAGGTTCGTTATTGTCAATGACTGTGGGCGTCAATCGGCGGAACCGAAACTCACGCGATAACGCGCGCGGATGAGAGACCGCGCGACGCCAAAGGGACGCCTCGCGAAAGTCATACGAGAAGCGGTGATAATACTCTTGTTCGATACGCGATTCGACCGCGCGGTTCCGCCGCTCGTAGCATTACCCGTCCACTCACCAATCCATCGCAAGGCGCGCTATGGTCAATAGAACCATCGACACGATAATGCGCGCGCGACTGCCGATCGTCGTCTTCGTCGCGCTCGCCGCTTTTTCGCTCGCCTACTACGTCGGCCGCGCCGAACGCGACGGCGTCGGCTATCAACCCGAGCAACCGATCGCCTATTCGCATGAGCTTCACGCGGGCGAGATGCAAATCGACTGCGAATATTGCCACACCGAAGCGCGAACGAGCAGACGCGCGACCGTGCCCGACGCCGCCACCTGTATGAACTGCCATTCGATGGCGCGCAAGGACGCCGAGGATATCAAGTTTCTTAAAGCTAAGTTCGATAAGGGCGAACCGATTGGATGGAAGCGCGTTCACCGCGTTCCCGACTACGCCTACTTCAGTCACGTCTCCCACGTCGCCAAGGGTCTCGAATGCGAGTCGTGCCACGGCGTGATGGAGGCGGTCACCGTCGGCAGGCAAGCGCATTCTTTCGCGATGGGTAAGTGCCTCGACTGCCATCGGCACGCGGAGGAGAAGCTGCCGTATCTGAAGAATCCGAAGAACGGACCCGATCATTGTTGGGCGTGCCACCGATAGGGACGCCGCGAAACGTTACGCTCACCGTAGGATCGAATCAATGAGCACCACGAACCGCCGGAAACCGAACACGAAACGCGCCGACGAGCAGGTCGCCCGAACCGACGAGACGGGCGAGGGGATCTCCCGCCGCAAATTTTTCGCCCTCCTCGGCGCCTCGGCCGCCGTCGCCTCCGCCGCGGGATGCGCCGACTATCAAGATCGCGGAAAAATCGTTCCGCACAACAAGCGGCCCAACGAAGCCCGACCCGGCGAGATTGTGCGATACGCCTCGACGTGCAAACTGTGCTCGGAAGCGTGCGGCTTGCTCGTAAAAACGGTGGACGGACGACCCGTGCACGTCGAGGGGAATCCCGACCATCCGATAAGCGGCGGAAAAATCTGCGAACGCGGACAAGCGGCGATCTACGACCTCTACGATCCCGCGCGCGTGCGGAATCCGAAACGCGTCGGCGGCGGGAAATACGCCGACGTCGGGTGGAAGGACGTGGACGACGCCGTCGCCAAAGCGTTCGACGCCGACGACGAGCGGAAGATTTTTCTCTTCGCGAGACCCGACGCCTCGCCGAGTTTAAACAAATATATAAGGGAGCTCAAAGAGCGGCGCCCGAACGTCGAGACGATCTTCTACGAACAGTTTTCCCAAACGAGCCGAACCCGCGCATGGAAGCGATGCTACGGCGAGGGGAGCGCCTTCCCTTCGATCAAGTGGGACGAGGCGAAGGTCGTTCTCGCGCTCGATTCGGATCTGCTCGGCGCCGAGATCGGTAAAGTGGAGCGGCGGCGCCTCTTCGCGAAGACGCGCGATGTGGGGCGGACGGTCAATTTCAGTCGGCTCTACGCCGTCGAAGGCGCCGCGACGCTCACGGGATTTTTCGCCGACGAACGGATTCGACTCCGACCCGAGTTCGCGTTCGATTTGGCGCTCGCGCTCGTTAACGAGATCGCCAACGTCCGCAACGAAAGCACCGTGCCCCTCTCGAGCGAACTCTACGATATTGCCAAAACATACACGCTCGCCAAAGTCGCCGAGGAAAGCGGCGTGGACGCGAAGAAATTGCGGCGCGTCGCCGACGATCTAACGGGAGCGCGCGGCAAGGCGATCGTGTACGCGGGCGACGCGCTACCCGAGCGCGTTCACGTCGTCGTTAATCTTCTCAACGCGATGATCGACGGCGAGCGACTCTATCGGAAGAACGCGATCGACGCGCGCGAACCCGCCGCCGATTTGGCGACGTTGAAGCGCGCCGCCGACGCGATGCGGAAGGGGGAGGCGAAGCTGGCGATTTTTTGGAACGTCAATCCCGCCTACGATCTTCCCGCCGATCTGAAATTCGCCGAAGCGATCGAGAAGACGCCGACGACCGTCGCGCTCGCCGCGCTCGAAAACGAAACGACGAAACGGTGCGATTTCCTCGCGCCGATCCACCATGAGCTGGAGTGTTGGGGCGACGCCAATCCGCGTTCCGACGTTTACTCGCTACGCCAACCGACGATTCGACCGCTCTACGACACGCGCCAAGCCGAGGACGCTCTCCTCTCATGGACGGCGGCGCGCGTGAACGGCGAGCGCCCGACGTTTGCGCCGAACGCGTTCCGCGATCTCGTTAAAGCGTATTGGAAGGAGACGGTGCATCCGCTCGCGAAGTCGGCGCCGTTCAAAGCGTTCTGGAACGCCGCGCTCCGAGCGGGCGTCGTTCGGGTTACGCCGAAAGAGGAGGCGGAGTATCTCATCCGACGGGAGAATCTCGCCGAGGCGATGACGCCACGCAAGAAGCGCGAGGGGTTGACGCTGATCGTCGCGCCCTCCTACGCGCTCGGCGACGGCGCGCTCGCGAACAACGGCTGGCTGCAGGAGTTGCCGCACCCCGTCACAAAAATCACGTGGGACAACCATGCGTCCCTCTCGAAGGCGACCGCCGAGAAGTTGGGCGTCGCGACGGGCGATATGATCGAGGCGACGATCGACGGACGCTCGGCGACGTTGCCCGTTCTCGTGCAACCCGGTCTCGCCGACGGCGTGATAGCTATGGAGACGGGCTACGGACGGACGGATTGTCCCGTCGTCGCCGAGAAGGTCGGGACGAACGTCAACCCGCTCGTGGCGAGCGACGAGTCGCCCTTCGTGATAACGGGCGCGACGGCGAAGAAGGTCGCCGGCTCCTATCCGCTCGCCGCCACGCAAGACCATTACGCCTTCGACGATCCGCTTTCAAAGGACCGCCACACCGAGCGCGAGATTATTCAGGAGGGAGCGCTCGCCGACTATAAGCGCAACCCCGCCTTCCTCCACGAGGGGTGGGAGCCGCATATGTATCAGATCTACGATCCGCACGACTACCCCGAAGAGAAGTGGGGGATGGCGATCGATCTCAACAAGTGTATCGGATGCTCGACGTGCGTGGCGGCATGCGACTCCGAGAACAACGTCCCCGTGGTCGGCAAGGAAGAGGTCGCCAACGGCAGGGAGATGCATTGGATGCGGATCGACCGCTACTATGGCGGCGACCCCGACGAGCCGCGGACGAGCTATCAACCGATGCTCTGCCAACACTGCGACGCCGCGCCGTGCGAGAACGTCTGCCCCGTCGTCGCCACGACGCATAGCGTTGACGGGCTGAATCAGATGGTGTATAATCGGTGCGTCGGAACGCGCTACTGCTCGAACAACTGTCCGTATAAAGTGCGACGTTTTAATTTCTACGATTACCGTCGTATGCTCGCCGACGGCTACTACGAGGGCGAGTCGATGGAACTGAAGCGGAACCCCGAGGTGACCGTTCGGAGCCGAGGCGTAATGGAGAAGTGCACGTTCTGCGTGCAGCGGATCCAAGACGAACGCTACCGCGCGGCGGCGGAGGGTCGCGCGCTCGACGCGGCGAACGTGCGGACGGCGTGCCAAGTCGCCTGTCCGACCGACGCCATTATCTTCGGCGATTTAAACGACGAGAACTCGGCGATCGCCGAGACGCGCAAACATGAGCTCGGCTACGCCGTGCTGAAGGAAATGAACACGAAACCGAACGTGACCTACGTCGCCAAACTTCGTAACACGCATTCGGAGGACGCGTAGTGCAACAGGATTACACCAAAGAGCCGTCGTTGGTCGAGGGGCGGTTGACGATCGGCGAGATCGAAGAGCTGATCGCCGCGCCGTTGGACTCGCGACCCGGCTTCAAATACTATCTCGCGCTGACGATCACCACGAGCGTTATGCTCGTCGGCGGCGTTTGCCTCGCGCTGAGCTTCTGGTTCGGTATAGGATTGTGGGGAAACAACCAGCCCGTCGCGTGGGGGTTCCCGATCGTCAACTTCGTCTTCTGGGTCGGCATCGGTCACGCGGGCACGCTGATCTCCGCGATTCTCTTCCTCCTCCGGCAACGGTGGCGGACGGGCATCGCGCGCTTCGCCGAGGCGATGACCATCTTCGCGGTTATGTGCGCGGGCATCTTCCCCGTCATTCACACGGGACGCCCGTGGCTGGCGGGATACCTCTTGCCGTATCCGAACCAGCACGACTTGTGGGTGAACTTCACTTCGCCGCTCGTCTTCGACGTCTTCGCGGTCTCGACGTACTTCACCGTCTCGCTGGTCTTCTGGTACGTCGGATTGATTCCCGACTTCGCCACGCTCCGCGATCGGGTCGTCGAGAGCGGCGTCGTCTCGAAAATCAAGAAGACGCTCTACAAAGTGTTCTCGCTCGGATGGCGGCACTCGAATCGGCACTGGCAACACTACGAGAAGTCGTATATGATCCTCGCGGGATTCGCCACGCCCCTCGTTCTCTCCGTGCACACCATCGTTAGCTTCGACTTCGCCGTCTCGGTTCTCTACGGATGGCACACCACGATTTTCCCGCCCTACTTCGTCGCGGGCGCGATCTTCTCGGGCTTCGCGATGGTGGTGACCGTGCTCGTCTTCGTCCGGAAGATTTTCGACCTCGAGCAAATCATCACGATCGACCACCTCGAGAAGATGAACAAGATCATCATCGCGACGGGGATGATGGTCGGCTACGCCTACGGGATCGAGTTTTTCATCGCATGGTATAGCGGCAACCCGATCGAGCAGTTTGTGTTCATCAACCGCGCGTTCGGACCCTACGCGTGGGCGTATTGGATAATGGTGAGCTGCAACGTGCTCGTGCCGCAGTTTTTCTGGATTCGCAAAATTCGTCGGAGCGTTCCGCTGATGTTGATAGTCTCCTTACTGGTCAACGTCGGGATGTGGTTCGAGCGCTACGTGATCGTGGTGACGTCGCTGCATCGCGACTTCCTCCCCTCGAGCTGGGGACACTACGCGCCGACGCTCTACGACGCCGGCATTCTCCTCGGCAGCTTCGGGCTTTTCTTTACGCTGGTGCTGCTGTTCACCAAGACGATGCCCGCCGTTTCGATCGCCGAGGTTAAGGCGGTCGCCGACGGCGCGCAACCGTCGCATCGCGAGGAGGCGGACTAATGGAGCGGACGAGCAAACTCAACGGCGTCGCGGCGCTCTTCGAGACTCCCGACGAGATTATGGCGGCGGCGGAAAAAACGGCCGAAGCGGGCTACGAAAAGTTCGACGTCAACACGCCCTATCCCGTTCACGGGATGGACGACGCGATGAAGCTTCCGCCCACCAAGCTCGGCTTCGTGACGCTCGCGTTTGGATTGGCGGGCGCGCTGGCGATGCTCGGGCTGATGACGTGGATGATGACGATCGACTATCCGATGGTAATCGGCGGCAAGCCCTTTTGGCCCCTCCCCGCGTTCATACCCGTGATGTTCGAGGCGACGGTGCTCTTGGCGACGGTGGTCACCGTCGGCGCGATGCTCGCGATCTACTTCAAGTTCCCCGCCAACGCGCATCCGCTCCACGACACCGACTATATGCGCGCCGTCTCCAAAGATAAATTCGGTATTATGATCGAGGCGGCGGACGCTAAGTTCGACGAGCTCGCGACCGTCGAGTTTCTCCAATCCCTCGGCGCGAAGAAGATCGAGAAGATTCGCGAGATCGCCGATCCCGAGCCGCCGATATTTTCCAAGCGGTTCGTCTTGTTGCTCGCGGGCGTCTTCGTCGCCGTAGCGCTCGGAACTTACGGAACCCTGAACAAGGCGCTCTTCTATACGCCGTTCGATTGGATGAGCTATCAGCCGCGCGTGAACGCGCAATCGGCGAGCGTCTTCTTCGAGGACGGCTTCGGTATGCGCGAACCGGTCGAGGGAACGGTGGCTCGCGACGAGGTTCTCTACGAATACGCGGGCGCGGAAACGCACCCCGAGATTCCCGTCGTCAATCCGCTCGCCGCGACGAAGGAGAATTTAGCGGAGGGCGAACGCCTCTACGACGTTTATTGCTCGCCGTGTCACGGGTATCACGGCGCGGCGGAGAGCCGCCTCCGCAAACAGTTTCCGCTGCCCCCCTCGCTGCACACCGAGAAGGCGCGGACGTGGGAGGACGGCGACATCTATCACGTGATTCACGAAGGACAAAACACGATGCCGTCCTACGCGAGACAGTTGACCGAAGACGACCGATGGCGCGTCGCGCTCTACGTCCGCGCGTTGCAACGCGCGATGAACGCCTCCGAGGCGGACGTGGAGCGGGCGAGCGAGGAGGCGAGCGATGAGTGAGCAAACCAACCTCGCGCCCAAGCCGTTGCCGCCGAAGATATTGGCGATCGGCGCGATTATGATAGCCGTCGGGTTGATTTTCGGCGTGGCGCTCTACGCGACGCAGCCCGAGCGCGCGATGTTTAGCTATCTGCTCGGATTTCAGTTCGCGCTCAGCGTCGCCTTGGGCGGCTTGTTCCTCGTCGCGCTGGAATACGTGACCAACGCCGTATGGAGCGCGCCCATCCGCCGCGCGCCCGAGTTCCTCGCCGTCGCGATACCGTTCCTCCTCGTCTCCGCGTTCCCGCTCGTCTTCAATCTCGATCTGCTCTTCGAGTGGGCGGTTCCGGAAATCGTTAAGGAGGATCCGCTTATCG
>WJMR01000054.1 GCA_014727845.1 Ignavibacteriales bacterium | reverse complement strand
GTTAAATCCCTCGTAAAGTTTGCCGATCGGCCCTTCTCGTTCGACGTCAACCGTCGCGGAGAGATCGCCGTCGGAGAATCGGTTCATCGCGTCGAGGATGGTCTCGACGTCTCGAATAAGCTCGTTCCTTAGTCGTTCGGATTCGCGCACCGCCTCCTCGACGCGCAGCTCGACGCTTCGCTTCTCCCCCTCGATCTTTGCGCGGGAATCCTTGACGGCGTCCGCCATCTGATTGAAGGCGCGGGCGAGATCGCCGATTTCGTCCTCGCTCGCGACGGGGGCGCGGGCGTCGAGATCCCCCTCGCCGACGCGCTCGGCGACTTCGGCGACGCGCACGATCGGTCTCGCCAATCCGCGCGCCAAAAGGTATCCCAAACCGACGGCGAGCGCCGCGCCGAGCGCCGCCAACGCCCACGCCAGCGTCTTCGCGACGCCGATCGTTTTCTTGTTCGCTTCGGCGGTTTCGAGCGCGTATTTCACTTTCAAATCCATCAACGTCGCCAACGCGTCGTTCTCGCGTTTCGCGCTCGCCGCCATCTAGTCGTTCAGATAGAGAAACGCGTCGCGTTCGCGTCCGTCGCTCGCCATCGCGATAAAATGTTCGAGCTCGCGATACGACGCCTTCCGCGACGCCTGCCACTCCTCGTACGCCTCCCGCTCTTCCTCGAACTCGACCGTCCGCTCGAACTTCGCGGCGACCGTGTCGGTCTCGGCGATGTAGCTTCGTATCCGTCCCGCGAAAAGGTCTCGTTCCTCGGGCGTTTCGGCGAGGAGCAAGCTGCGACAGTTGACGCGGATGCCTTGGAAAAGGTTCTGGACGTAGGCCATCGCCGGCAGAGGTTGCGTCGTTTTACGCACCAGCACGTCGTCGTTCTCGCCGACGTCGTCCAACGCCGAATAGCCGACGACGCCCGTGGCGACGGAGACGGCGGTGAGCGCCGAGAAGACGACAAAGATTTTGTATTTTATTTCGAGATTAACGAACCAACGCTTCATAGAGTCTCCGCAATGCGCCGGATATCCGGATCCGTTATGGTGATTGCGCGATTGATCGCGCTAATATACGGAATTCGTACTTAAGAGAATAGAGACGGCTCGGATTTATCCGACGCGAGAACCCCGTCGCCGTCCATCGCGTCGTCGGCGCGCGGTTGCGTAAATTGCGTATTTATGTTACCATTAATTTTTGATCCGTGACATTTTCACATAAGACGAGAAAACTATGGCGGGCGAACTTCGCGCCATTCAAGACGCGATCGCGAAAATTGGCGATCGCGCGAAAGCCGGTAAACCGTTCGAGTTGGTGCTGATCAACAAGAAGGTCGAGGACGATCAGGAGATGGTCCGGCTCGAACCGAACGACGTCAAGAAAATTCGTCCCGCCCTCCTACGCATCGACGACGCGACGGGTACGTTTCGCGAACAGGCGGCGACCAAACCGTTGGAGCTCCATCTGGAAACGGGGGACAAGCTCGCCTTCAACGTAAAGACGAAGCGAGGACCGCAGTACTACTTGCTCCATCCGCTCGACTTCAGTTCGTTCACGGAGGATCCCGGGGGTAAATTCTTTTTCGTCGTCGGTTCGTTTCGTATGTTCCAATCGATGTAGCCGCCGCCCACTCGTCGCGTTTTATTCGTCGCCGACGACGCGCCAACGTTTTGGAGCGTCGCGTCGTTCGAGCGCCAAATCGACGATTTCGTATCCCGCCAAATCGGGCGCAAGCCGCCTGAACCCCGTCAGCCGCGCCTCTTCTCGTTTGCGCTTCATCCGTCGCGCCTCCTCGGGCGCGACCGTCGCGCCGCGTAGAACGCCGAGCGCCTCGAAAAACAAAACGCCCCGATCGGCGTCGTACTCGCCGAAGCGTTCGACGGGGAAGACGACCTTCTTCGTCGAGCGTTTGACGGCGCTCTCGACCCGTTCGGCGAGTTCGCGCGTCCGTTCGTCGAGCGCGCGTCGGAACTCCTCCTCGAGCCGCGCCTTTTCCCGCTTCACGCGTCGCGAATACTCCTCGGTGGTTTCGAACTCGTCCTTTTCGAGAATCGTTTTCAGGGCGTCGGCGCGCTCCCCGCTTAATCGTCGGTGAAGGCGTTCGGCGAAGGCGGGCGCGAACACGGTTTCGTACACGACGGCGGATCCGTCGTCGAGCGCGAGGGCGAGACGCGAACCGTCCGAGGAGAACGCGACGTCGTTGACGGCGGCGCCGAGATCGTCGAGCGCGCGGGGTTCCGCCCGATCGTCGATCGGCGAAAGGATCGCGACGCCGTCGTGCCCGCCCGTGACGATCCACCCGCCGTCGGGGGAAAACGCGATCGAGGAGATCGAGTTTCCGTGTCGCGCGATTTCCCGCGCCTTGCCGTCGGCGAGTCGCCACGCGTAGGCGACGTCGTCGCATCCGCCCGAGGCGAGCTTGTCGCCCGCGGGATCGAAGGCGACCGCCAACGCCCAATCCGAGTGAAAGGCGTACGACTTCGACGCGCCCCCCCGAGTCAAGCCGCGAACGACGACGAGATTGTCGCGCCCCG
Source organism: Ignavibacteriales bacterium (assembly GCA_014727845.1). Classification (GTDB taxonomy): domain Bacteria; phylum Bacteroidota; class Ignavibacteria; order Ignavibacteriales; family Ignavibacteriaceae; genus WJMR01. Next base: position 389 of record WJMR01000054.1, on the reverse strand, counting down.
CGGAGGCGAGATAGCGCCCCTCTCGATCGAAGTCGAGCGCAAAGACCGCGTCTCGATGGCCGCCGAGTCGTTTGATCTCGCTCGCGCCGTCGGGTTCCCAGACGACCACGTCCCCGTCGTCGCATCCGAGCGCGACGACGCCCCCCGCCGGAGAGAAGGCGACCGAGAGCGCGCGCGCGTTCGCGAGCGGCAGGGTCGCTCGTCGTTCGCCCGTCTCGACGTCGAATAGTGTCGGGGTCCCTCCCCCCACCGCCAGCGAGGCGCCGTCGGGGGAAAATTTCGCGTCGAACGCCCAGTCGTCGGTCGGCAGTTCGCCGACGCGTTCGAGGGTCCGAACGTCGTGGAGGAAAACGCGGCGGTCTCGACTTCCGAGCGCGAGTAGCTTGGCG
>WJMR01000004.1 GCA_014727845.1 Ignavibacteriales bacterium | reverse complement strand
GGTAGGAACTACGCGAAGCACGCGGAGGAGATGGGCGCCGAGGTTCCTAAATTCCCCCTACTATTTCTAAAACCCGGATCGTCGGTCGTTCACACGGGAGGCGAGATTGTTCACCCCGATTACTCGGAGGAGATGCACCACGAGATCGAGCTCATATTATTGATAGGTAAAGTCGTCAAGAACACTTCGCTCTCGCTCGCCGAGGACGCGATCGTCGGCTACGGCTTGGGGTTGGATATGACGCTCCGCGACGTGCAGAAAGAAGCGAAGGAGAAGGGGCATCCGTGGACGACGGCGAAATGCTTCGACACGTCGGCGGTCGTCTCGGAGTTCGTCGGCAAGTCGGACTATCCGCTCGACTACGAGCACTGGATCGAGTTGAGCGTCAACGGCGAGGTTCGGCAATCCGCTCCCCTAAGTAGTATGATCTTTAAGCCCGCCGAGCTGGTGCAAAAAATCTCAACTCGGATGTCGCTCTATCCCGGCGACCTCGTCTTCACGGGCACGCCCGAGGGGGTCGGGAAAGTGGAGCGCGGCGACCGATTGGAGGGGCGTCTCGGCGAGGCGTTAACGCTTTCGGCGACCGTCGTTTAAGAGAATATTTCATTTAGTCGGGGACTTGCGTTTTATTCAAACTTGTAGTATTATTACGACAGATAGTCGTGGTAGCGCTACAGATTTCAATTTTGCAATGAAAGACCCGAACGGGTAGGGAAATCGGTGATGAAAACTATCGCTTCTCTTTTCACCGTAATGGCGGCGTTATGGTATATGGTGGAGGGCGTGTTTTTGGGGGATGTTCGGGCGCTGGATCCCGAAGTTTCCATCTTTGAGTATTACCGACCCACCTCCGAAGTGGTTTCCGATTTCGAGGAGACGCTCGATCGCTCCGAGTCGTCCGTCGCCGAAGCCAAACGCGAGCTCGATTGGACGCGCGAGGCGATTGAACGACGGTATGACGATCGCGAGTTCGTCGCCGACTTACGCGACTTCCTCCTCAACGACCCCGCCTCCGTCGATATCCTCGCAAACGTTCTCGACAAAAACGCCGCCCAAGCCGAACACTCTTTCGACGATTTGATGAGCGACTACGTTGACAACGAAACCGCCGTCAACTATATCTTGGACAAGGTGCAGCAGGCGAAGAATATCCGCAAGGCGATCGTTTCCTATTCGTACCAATTCCAAGGGAGCCGCTACGTTTGGGGCGGAATGACGCCGCAACAAGGGTTCGACTGCTCCGGCTTCGTGCACTATGTTTACGGCAAGCACGCCTATAGCTTGCCGCGCGTCTCCAAAGAAATGGCGCTCGGCGGCGTCGAGGTTCGGAAGGACGAGCTTCAATACGGCGACCTTCTCTTCTTCCGCGACATCACGGGACGCGGCGGCATCGGTCACGTCGGCATCGTCATCACCGCGCCGGGCGAGCCCGTCCAATTTATTCACGCCTCCGGTAGGCGCACGGGTGTGAAGATATCCTCCTTCGAGCGGGCGTACTACCAAGAGCGCTTCATCACCGCGAGGCGCTACGTCGTTTCGGAATCCCGCGACGCGCTCATCGCCATCGCCGACCTCCTCCGCGCTCAAAGTTGATCCGACGGGCGAGTTGACGAGTTTCTGTTTTTTTAATACTTTATGGACGCTTCTCGGGGCGTCCATTTTTCTATACGCTTATGCGTTCATTCAAGGACACCTCGCCAACGTAAGGTCGCGTGGCACGATGGATTAGCCCGTTCGGGGTGGTATAGTATTTGCAAGTTATGAAATAAAGTTTACTGAACAGATCGGAAAGCGAGGAGAACCATGAAACGAGGAGCGAAATTCTTATTGCTTACGGCGTTGGCGGCTCCGTTGTTCCTTACGGGATGCTACACGCAGGTCGGCATTCCTCAATCCGAACGAGCCGCCTACGAACGCGGCTACGAAGAGGGTTATGAGGACGCATACTACGACGATAAGTACTACGACGATAAGTACGACGACGCCCACTACGACGACGATCAATACGATTCCGGCTATTACGACGACGACGGAACCGTGATCAACAATTACTACGGCTACTCGCCGTATCGTCGCTACTATAGCTACTACCATCCCTC
>WJMR01000053.1 GCA_014727845.1 Ignavibacteriales bacterium | reverse complement strand
TGCTCGTGATGATGATGGAGAAGTTCGGCGCCGACTACTCGCGCTGGAACGCGGGGGCGCTCGGCACGGACATCTCGAAGACCGCGTTGGAGGACGCGTTGCGCGCGGTTTATCCCGAGGAGAAAATGAATTATCTCCCCCTCTCGCTCCGCCAGAAATATATGCGGAAGATCAACAAGGAGGAGTGGGAGATCAATCCCGAAGTTCGCAAGGAGGTCGTTTTCCGACGGCTCAACCTTATGGGCGCGGAGTTCCCGTTCAAGAAACCGTTTCACGCGATCTTCTGTCGGAACGTGCTGATCTACTTCGACGTCGAGACAAAATTCGCGCTTATTGAAAAATTCAGGAGGTATCTGGTTGACGGCGGGTTCCTCTTTATCGGCCATTCGGAGTCGCTCGGCGCGGCGAAAAAGGATTTCGAGTTTGTTCGCCCCGCGCTGTATCGGAAGCGGTAGCGACCCGATCGGAAAGGAGTTCGTCCTATGCCCGCGAGAAGAATACGCACGCTCATCGTCGATGATTCGGCGTTGGTGCGTCGCATACTGGAGGACGGGTTAAAGCGCGACCCGCACATCGAGGTCGTCGGTTCGGCGCCGGACGTGTACGTCGCTCGCGATCAGATTATCCGGAAGAAGCCGGACGTCATCTCGTTGGACGTGGAGATGCCGCGGATGGACGGCGTCGAGTTCCTCCGGCGTTTGATGCCGCAGTATCCGTTGCCCGTCGTCGTCGTTAGCTCGCTCACGCACAAAGGGTCGCAGATTACGCTCGACGCGTTGGAGGCGGGCGCGGTGGATTTCGTCACCAAGCCCACGGCGAAACTCGAAAGCGGACTCCAAGAGATGATGATGGAGCTCCGCGCAAAAATTAAGATCGCCTCGACGGCGAACGTCTCGCATTGGAAATCCAAGCGCGACGATCTCTATCGGAAGGTGCAAGCGCGCTCCGGCGGGGCGTTGGCGGAATCCACCGACAAGGTCGTCGTCATCGGCGCCTCGACGGGCGGCACGGAGGCGATTAAAACGATCCTGATGGAGTTGCCCTACGACTTTCCCGGGGTCGTCGTCGTCCAGCATATGCCGCCGGGGTTCACCAAGGCGTACGCCGATCGGCTCAACCAATCGTGTCGCATCGAGGTCAAAGAGGCGGAGCATTGGGACCGCGTTCGGCAGGGGCGCGCGCTCATCGCGCCGGGCGACTTCCATATGACGGTCGCGCGTTCGGGCGGGTTTTATCACGCGCGAGTGGAAGGGGGCGAGAAGGTGAACGGTCACGTCCCGTCGGTGGACGTCCTCGCCGAGTCGGTCGCCAAAAGCGTCGGCGCCAACGCCTTCGGCGTGTTGCTGACGGGGATGGGATACGACGGCGCGAAGGGACTCGAGAAAATGCGCGAGGCGGGCTCCTACAACATCGCGCAAGACGAGGCGACCTCGATCGTTTACGGTATGCCGAAGGCGCTCGTCGATCGCGGCGCCGCCGACAACGTGTTGCCGCTGAATAGAATCGCCTCGGAGTTAATTAGAAGATTGAGGAAGTGATGGGGGTGGCTCAGACAAAGATTATCGGAATAGGGGAATACGCCGTCGCGAGAAACCCGAGCACGCGTTTGAAGACGATGGCGCTCGGGTCGTGCGTGGCGGTGTGTCTCTACCATCCGCCGTCGGGCGTCGCGGGTATGGCGCACGTCGCGTTGCCCGAGGCGGCGGCGAACAAGGAGAAGGCGATTAAGACGCCCGCGTATTTCGCGGACTCGGGCATCAAGCACTTGCTCAACAAGCTGGCGTATCTCGGGAACATTTCACTCATCCCGGAAATCCGCGCTAAGCTCGTCGGCGGCGCGGCGGTCATCTATATGAAGAAGGATTCCTTCAACATCGGCGCGCGGAACATCGCCGCCTGTCGCGATACGCTCCGGCGATACGGCGTGCTCGTCAAGGGCGAGCACGTCGGCGGAACCATAAATCGAACGGTGACTATGCAACCCGGCGACGACGGCGTGTTCATCTATACGCCCGGCGTCGGGAGTTGGACGATCTAACATCAATAGGCGTTTGGTATGAAGAATGTAATCGATCTCACAGTTTTATACGTCGAGGACTCGAACCTGCTTCGCTCCTCGGTGGCGCACATCCTTCAGAAAAAAGTCTCGACGGTTTTCATCGCCGAGAACGGCAAGCTCGGACTTGAAGCGTTTCGGCAGCGCCGTCCCGACGTCGTTATCACCGATATCGGTATGCCCGTGATGGACGGGATCGAAATGCTCAAGCGGATCCGCGAGGAAGAGCCGAAGATTCCCACGATCGTTACGACGACGTTCGAGGACACGCGCTACCTGCTCGCCGCCATCGAGATCGGCGTGGATTTCTAC
>WJMR01000052.1 GCA_014727845.1 Ignavibacteriales bacterium | reverse complement strand
TCCCTCCATCGAACGCTGCCACGAGCTGGTCGTCGCCAACCGCATCGCCGAGCAGCAGCTCGAGTATCACCAGAACGTCTCGAACGAGCTGCTGGAAAAGGCGCCGATACTTGTCGCCGTCACCACCGCCGAAGGGAAGATCGAATTTATCAACGAGCTGATGGTGGACACCTACGGCTATACGATGGAGGAGTTGATCAGCAACGAGATCAGCGTCTTGAAGAGCGGCGAGACGCCCGATGAGGTTTTTAAGGAATTGTGGGAGACGATCTCGAACGGCGAAGAATGGAGCGGCGAGTTCGTCAACAAGAGCAAGAGCGGCGAGCTCTTCATCGAGGAGGCGCGCGTCGTTCCGTTGACGGATCCGACGGGCGAGATACGCTTCTTCTTAAAGATTGCAAGAGACGTAACCGAGGAACGAGCGTTGCGCGAACAGCTGGACGAAGCGCGCGAACGGATCGCCGAGCTCGAGGAGGCGGCAAAGGGAGCGGGCGCGAGCGGCGCCGGCGCCGCAAAAGCCGTGTCCGCCAAGCCCGCCGAGGATCACGACGAGCCCGCCATCACCGTGAGCGTCCGTGCGCAAACCGTCGAGGAGGCCGAACGATATCGCGCCGCGCTCCAAAAGGCGAAGAACGACGGAAGCGGATCGTCCGCGAAAAAATCCCCCGGCTCCCAAACGGCGGTGAAGAAACCTTCCACCGCGAGGAAGGGAGCGGGTAAATCCGGGGGGACCAAACGCAAGCGGTAATGAAAGCCACGCCGAGCACAAACAAGAGAGAGGCGCCGAACGCAACAGGAGCGGCGTCGATCACCCTCGACGATATTCCCGCGCCGACGGCGATTCTCGACGCCGACGGTCGCGTGCGGGAGTGGAACGCGGCGCTCGAAACGCTGACGGGACTCGATAGAAATCTCGCGAGCGGCGCGCGTCTCGCGGAACTCGGCTTCCGACGACTCGAGCGGCGGACCGACGGCGAGAGGACGGAGCGGGGAACGCGGCGGTACGCCTTCGAGCGCGACGGCGAAGAGTTGACCCTCGTAAGAGACGAACGCGCTTTGCGGGAACCGACGGACGCGCGCCGCGGAAAAGCGGTTTCGTTTTCGGTCGAGACGACCGACAAGCGCGCCGCGGAGGAGCTCGAGCGCTTGGTGGAGGAGTCGCTCGAGACCAAGGAACGGATGGAGCGCAATCTCGTCGAGCTCGCCTCGCTTCACATAAAACACAAGGAATCCGAGAGTCGGTTCGCCAGCGTGTGGCGATACGCGAACGACGCGTTGCGACTCGTCGATCAATACGGACGCATTGTCGCCGTTAACCCCGCCTATTGCAAAATGTCGGGTATGACCGCCGCCGAGTTGGAGGGCGCGCTCTTTACGGCGGTCTATCCCGAAGGCGAAAAGCGAGACCGATACCTCGAACAGTTTTTCGAGCGCTACGAGAAGAAAAACTTTGCAAAGGAGTTGGATTTCCATGCCCGTTTCGCCAAAGGGCGCGAGGCGGATTTCGACGTTACGCACACGCTCATCGAACGGCCGAACGACGCGCCGTTTGTGTTGAGCGTTTTTCACGACGTAACCGAGCGGAAGGAAAACATGCGTCGCTTGGAAGAGGCGCGCGACGAGCTCGAGCGGCGGGTTGACGAACGAACGCTCGACTTGCTCAAAGCCAACCGCGAGCTGAAGCAAGCGAAAGAGCGAGCCGAGTCGGCGAATAAGACGAAGACGTTTTTTATCGCGCATATGAGTCACGAGTTGCGCACGCCCCTCAACGGCATTCTCGGATTGGCGAGTTTGCTGCTTTCGAGCGAGCTAAATCCGAAGCAGCGCGGATTCGTCGAGATGATCGAGAAGAGCGGCGACGGATTGTTGGCGGTCATCAACGACGTGCTCGACGTTTCGCAAATCGAAACCGGCTCGTTGCGACTTAACGAAGAGCCGTTCGAGATTCACGAGGCGGTCCGGGCGGCGGTCGAGCCGATCAAGGCGCTCGCGCATATGAAGAAGCTCGACTTCCGCGTCGAGATCGATCCCGAGTTGCCCGACGTCGTCGTATCGGACGAGCGTCGCGTGCGCCAGCTCCTCTCCAACGTCGCCGCCAACGCCGTCAAGTTCACCGAGCGCGGCGAGGTAATCGTGAAAGCGAACGTCGCGAAGATAGAGGGGCGGGAAATAACTATCGTCTTCTCGGTGGAGGACACGGGCATCGGCGTCGATTTCGAGCACTACGTGAGACTCTTCGAAGATTTCGGGCAAGCGAGCGATCTGCTGACCCGCCGCCATTCGGGCGCCGGCTTGGGGCTTTCAATCGCGCGTCGGCTCGTCGAGTTGATGGGCGGAAGAATTTGGGCGGATAGCGAGAGCGGCGAGGGGAGCGAGTTCTTCTTCTCGTTGTGCGCGCGCCTGCCGGAATCCGCGACGTCGCCGGCGAAGGAGGATCCCGAGCCAAAGCCCGCCGCGCTCTACGTGGACGACGATCCGATCAATCGGAACGTTCTCGAGGAAGTGTTGAAACGCGAGGGGTGGACGATCGATCTCGCCGAGAACGGCGACGAGGCGTTGGAAAAATTTCGACAAAACCGTTATCATGTCGTACTCACCGATCTCCGTCTGCCCGACGAGGACGGTTTCTCGATAACGCGGCGGATGCGCGAACACGAGCGCGAGACGGGCGCCGAACGCACCCCGATCGTCGGACTCTCGGCGAGG
>WJMR01000051.1 GCA_014727845.1 Ignavibacteriales bacterium | reverse complement strand
GGCGCGCCCGCGTCCGGCGCGGCGAGCCCGGCGCTCCTTGAGGCGCTCAACCTGACCATCACGCAACTCGAGCGCCTGAACGAGAAGATCGCCCCGTCGATCTTTCGTCCGGTTCAATTCGTGAAATTCCTCTTCGGAAGGAGACGTCATGGGTAAGCGGCGCGACGGCGTTTTTTGGCCCAGCTACGTCGATCTGATGACGGGTTTATTCGCCGTGATGCTCGTGCTCTTCGTGTTGAGCTACAAGTCGTTCAGCGACGAGAAGAAAAAATACGAGGTAAAGGCGAGACAGTACGAACTTCTCCGGGAAATCGAGGAGTCGGTAAAAAACCTACAGGGCGCCTACTTCACGTATCAAGAGGAATACAAGCGGCACGTGCTCAATCGCCCCGTTCTCTTCGACGTCGGGAAGTCGGAGATTAAGCCGGAGTACCGCACCTACTTGGTGAACGCGGGTTTCAAGATCGCCGACTTGATTCGCCGCCTCGGCGACCGCGACGACGTGGACGTTCGCTACCTCGTCGTCGTCGAGGGTATGGCGTCGAAGGACGACTACGAGTTCAACTACGAGTTAAGCTACGCGCGCGCCAAGGCGCTCTACGATTTCTGGCGGGACGAGGGCATATCGTTCGACCCCGAGATCTGCGAAGTGTTGATTGCCGGAAGCGGCGTCGGCGGCGTGGGCAGAGCGAGTCGGGAGGAACGCAACCAGCGCTTCCTCATCCAAATCATTCCAAAAATTGGGGAACGATAGATTGTGTGTTGGTTTAATAATTAACTCTTTAACTATGCAACCAACAACAATTGTCCTTTTTCTATTCTTTCTCTACTACTCGGTTGTGTTACGTCAAGATTAACAATACTCCGCTTATCCGCGAATATGCCCGAGAATCATAGATCTCCGCGTAAATATAAAAATATATCCCGATGGTCGGGGTCCGGCTCTTGACATACAATACAATTCGGTGTAGATTTGCTTTCGATTTATGAATCAATCGACGCGACATACGACCGACCGAAACGAAGCGATCATCGCCGATCGCGCGGCAACGTCGCGTCTTCGCAACAACCTCCCTTCGCTTTCCATTATTCTTCTCGTACTACTCGACATTATCCTTATCGGATAAGGATACGGTCGGTCTCGGAAAGCAACCTCGCAAACACGAACGCACGCTCCGGGATTGACCGGAGAAAGTGAAGCGGCTATTCGCGCTCGACGGCGCGAGGAACGGAAGGACGAACGTGCGATCCGACTTAGTTAAGCGAGGTTTCGAAAGGGCGCCCCATCGAAGCTTGCTCCGCGCGACGGGCGTGATTAAGGAAGACGCGGATTTCGACAAGCCGTTTATCGGCGTCTGCAACTCCTACATCGATCTCATCCCGGGTCATGCCCACCTCCAACAATTCGGCAAAGTCGTTAAGGCCGCCGTGCGCGCCGCCGGCGGCGTGCCGTTCGAGTTCAACACCATCGGCGTGGACGACGGTATCGCGATGGGACACATCGGGATGCGCTACTCCCTCGCCAGTCGCGAACTCATCGCCGACAGCGTGGAAACGGTCGCCGAAGCGCACCGTCTCGACGGGCTTATATGCGTACCCAATTGCGACAAGATCGTTCCCGGCATGTTGATGGGCGCGGCGCGCGTCAACGTACCGACGATCTTCGTTTCGGGCGGACCGATGAAGGCGGGACGACTCCCCTCCGGCAAGAAGTCCGACTTAATTTCCGTCTTCGAGGGCGTAGGCAAGCGGCAGACGGGCGAAATCGGGGACGAAGAACTTGACGAGCTCGAGCGATTGAGTTGCCCGACGTGCGGATCGTGCTCGGGAATGTTCACCGCCAACTCGATGAATTGCCTGATGGAGGCGCTCGGCGTGGCGTTGCCCGGCAACGGCTCGATACTCGCCGTCGATCCCAAGCGCGAGGACTTGGCGCGGGAAGCGGCGAAGCGGCTGATGAACTTGGTGAATTCCGGAACGCGCTTCTCCGACTTTCTCACCGAAGAGACGTTTCTCAACGCCTTCGCGCTCGATATGGCGATGGGCGGCAGCACAAACACCGTCCTCCACACGCTGGCGATCGCCGCCGAGGCGGGCTTCGAATTCGATCTCGCAAAACTCAACGAGGTCGCCGAGCGTACGCCCTACCTGTGTAAGGTCAGCCCCGCCACGCCCGACACGCATATGGAGGACGTCGATCGAGCGGGCGGCGTACCGGCGATTCTTAAATCTCTCTCGGAAAAAGAGGGCGCGCTCCGACTCGACGCGCCGACGGTAGCCGGCAAGACGCTCGGCGAGCAACTGGCGGACGTCGAAGTTCTCGACAATGAAGTGATCCGCTCGGTCGATAACCCGTTTTCGGAAACTGGCGGATTGGCGATCCTCTTCGGCAACCTCGCGCCTAACGGCTCGGTCGTGAAGACCGCCGCGGTTCAGCCCGAGGTGATGTCGCACACGGGCCCCGCACGGATATACGACTCGCAAGACGCGGCGCTCGAGGGAATCCGCGCGAGAGAAGTAACGTCGGGCGACGTCGTCGTCATCCGCTACGAGGGTCCGAAGGGCGGACCGGGTATGCCCGAGATGCTCGCCCCCACGGGCGCGATTATGGGACAGGGGCTCGGCTCGAGCGTGGCGCTCATAACCGACGGAAGGTTTTCGGGAGGAACGCGAGGCGCGTGCGTCGGTCACGTCTCCCCCGAAGCCGCCGAACGAGGTCCCATCGCCGCCTTGCGCGACGGGGATATGATCACCGTCGATATTCCCAACAAAAAACTCGAGGTCGCGCTCTCCGACGAGGAGATCCGGGAGCGGCTCGACGCGACGCCCGCGTTCGAACCGAAGATTACGCGCGGCTGGCTGGCGCGATACGCGTCGCTGGTGACCTCGGCGAACACGGGCGCGATATTGAAAAATTCGTAACAACGTTTACACCACAACAAGAAAAGGGCGAGTTATGAAGCCGACCGAAAAAACAATGTCCGGCGCGGAAATCTTCTTCGAAGCGCTGAAGCGGGAGAAGGTCGAATATATATTCGGCTACCCGGGCGGCGCGAACATCAAGATATACGAACAACTCTACGACATCGACCACCTCACCCACATCCTCACCCGCCACGAGCAGGGCGCGACGCACGCCGCCGACGCCTACGCGCGCGCGACGGGGAAGACGGGCGTGGCGCTCGTCACCAGCGGTCCGGGCGCGACGAACACGGTCACCGGCATCGCGACGGCGTATATGGACTCCTCCCCGCTCGTCGTGTTCACGGGGCAGGTGCAAAGCCATCTGATCGGAAACGACGCGTTCCAAGAAGCCGACATCATCGGCATCACGCGACCGATCACGAAACACAACTTCCTCGTCCGAGATATCCGCGAGCTCGCTTCCACGATCCGGAAAGCGTTTTACTTGGCGAACACGGGGCGTCCGGGTCCCGTCGTGGTCGATCTGCCGAAAGACATTATCGCCGCGGAGACGACGTTCGAGTATCCCGACACCGTTGATATTCGCGGTTATAAGCCCAACTACCACGGGCACCACAATCAAATTAAGAAAGCCGCCGAAGCCGTCCGCAACGCCAAACGCCCGCTCTTCTATGTCGGCGGCGGCGTGATCATGTCGAACGGCTCCGAAGAATTGCGCGTCTTGGCGGACGAGCATGGGATCCCCGTCACGATGACGTTACAAGGTCTCGGCGCGTATCCCGGAGACAAGCCCCTCTCGCTCGGTATGCTCGGCATGCACGGCACGTATTGGGCGAATCGCGCGACGGGGCAATGCGATCTTCTCGTGGCGCTCGGCGCGCGTTTCGACGATCGCGTGACGGGTAAGCTCGACACGTTCGCGAAGAACGCGTATAAAATTCACGTGGACATCGACCCCTCCGCCATCGATAAGAACATCGTCGTCGATCTTCCCATCGTCGGCGACGTGAAGCACATCCTCGCGGGAATCGCGGCGGAGCTGAGCGGCGAGGAACTCGACTTTACCGAGTGGCGCGCGCAGATCGACGAGTGGCGCGCCGAGTGTCCGCTCTCCTACGAGAAAGCCGACGGCAAACTCCGCATCCCGCATATCATCGAGCGGATCTCCGAAATCACAAAAGGCAACGCGGTGGTTACGACTGATGTGGGCCAACACCAAATGTGGACGGCGCAATACTACGACTTCGTCAATCCCCGCTCGCTGATTAGTAGCGGCGGTTTGGGCACGATGGGGTTCGGCTTGCCCGCCGCGCTCGGCGCCGCGTTCGGCGTGAAGGATCGGCCGATCGTCAACATCAACGGCGACGGCGGTTGGCAGATGAACATCCAAGAGCTCGTCACCGTCAAGCACCACAATTTGCCGATCAAGATGATCGTTCTCAACAACTCGTTCCTCGGAATGGTGCGACAGTGGCAGGAGCTGTTCCATAAGGAGAAGTATTCCTTCACCGATCTCGAATCGAGCAATCCCGACTTCGTCGCCATCGCCGAGGCCTTTGGCATTCCCTCCTTCTCGACGGGCGACGTCGGCGAGGTGGACGAATTGCTGGACAAGGCGTTCAACAAAATCGACGGTCCCGTCTTCATCGAGTTCAAGGTGGAGAAGGAGGACATGGTCTTCCCGATGGTGCCCGCCGGCGCGTCGGTCTCGGAGATGATTATGGAACGACTTAATCCGAAAAGGATGGTGTAAGATGCGACACACGGTAACGGTGCTGGTGGAGAATCGATTCGGCGCGTTCGATCGCGTCGCGAATCTCTTCAGCGGCAAGGGTTTCAACATCCACAGCATTTCCATCGGCGAGACGGAGATCCGAGAGATTTCTCGGATGACGATCGTCACCGAGGGCGACGATCACATCATCGACCAGGTGATCAAGCAGCTCAATCGCCTCGTTGACACGCTCAAGGTCGTGAACCTCACCGAGCATCATCGCGTCGAGCGCGAACTGGCGCTCATCACGGTTACTTATCAAAAAGGCAACCTCGAAGAGATTAAAAATCTCGCGGACATCTTTCGCGCGAAGATCGTGGACATCAACAACAAGTCGATCACCGTAGAGGTGACGGGACCGCCCGAGAAGGTGAACGCCGCCGTAAACGTGATGATGCCCTTCGGCATCAAGGAAATGGCTCGATCGGGCACGGTCGCGCTCAAACGCGGCGAACAACCGAAGCCGGTCAAAAAAGAATTACTGCTCAACTAACCAACGGGAAAACGATGAAAGTTTATTACGAACAAGACGCGAACCTCGAATTACTCAAAGGTAAAAAAATCGCGGCGCTCGGCTTTGGAAGCCAAGGACACGCGCACGCCCTCAACCTTAAGGATAGCGGCTGCGACGTGTGCGTCGGGTTGCGGAAGGACAGCTCGTCGGTCGCGAAAGCGTCCGAGGCGGGTCTCGACGTTAAGGAGATTGCCGATGCGGTTAAGTGGGCGGATTTGACGATGGTCCTTCTCCCCGACCAGAACCAGAAGGCGGTTTACGACGAGTCGATCAAGGAAAACCTCGAGGACGGGAACGCGCTCGTCTTCGCGCACGGCTTCAACATCCACTATGGTCAGATTGAACCGCCGAAAAACGTGGACGTGTTTATGATCGCGCCGAAAAGCCCGGGGCATCTCGTGCGACGCACGTACGTCGAGGGCGCGGGCGTGCCTTGCCTCATCGCCGTGCACCAAGACGCGACGGGTAACGCCAAAGACCTGGCGCTCGCGTGGGCGAAGGGAATCGGCGGCGCGCGCGCGGGCGTCATCGAAACGACCTTTAAGGACGAGACCGAGACCGATCTCTTCGGCGAGCAAGCCGTGCTCTGCGGCGGAAGCGCCGAGTTGGTGAAGATGGGATTTGAGACGCTCGTCGAGGGCGGCTACCCGCCCGAGCTCGCCTACTTCGAGTGTATGCACGAGCTCAAGCTCATCGTCGATCTCTACTACGAAGGCGGCTTGACGCGGATGAACTACTCCGTCAGCGACACGGCGGAGTTTGGCGGGATGACCCGCGGGTCGAGAGTCGTCACCCAAGAATCAAAAAAGGCGATGAAGAAAATCCTCGAGGAAGTCCAAAGCGGCGCCTTCGCGAAAGAGTGGCTCGACGAATACGAGTCGGGACAGAAGAACATGAACGAGCTTCGGAAGAAGAACGCCGAGCATCCGATCGAGGTCGTCGGTAAGAAGCTACGCGATATGATGAGCTGGCTCTTTAAGCGCGACGCCAAAGAGAACGCGGGGGTATAGGATGAAGGTGACGTTGTTGCCCGGAGACGGGATCGGCGCGGAAGTGTTGGAAGCCGCGATGCGCGTCGCCGAAGCGGTCGCGTCGAAATACGGCGTCTCGTTCGAGACGACCGAGGAACTCATCGGCGGCGCCTCGCTCGACGCGAAAGGCGTTCCCGTCACCGACGAGGCGTTGCAAACGTGCCTCGACTCGGACGTGACGCTGCTCGGAGCCGTCGGCGGACCGAAGTGGGAGTCGGTCGAGCACCGACTAAAGCCGGAAGCCGCGTTACTCAAGCTCCGGAAGACGCTCGAACTCTTCTCGAACGTGCGCCCCGCGAAAGTGTACGCTCCCCTGCTCGGCGAGTCGAGCTTGAAGGCGGAACGCCTCGACGGCGCCGACTTCGTCGTGATGCGCGAACTAACGGGCGGCATCTACTTCGGCGAACCGCGCGGCTTGGAAGATACGCGCGGGTTTAACACGATGGTGTACGAAACCGCCGAGGTCGAACGCATCGCGCGGAAGGCGTTCGAGATCGCTCGACTGCGCGGCAAGAAAGTCGTCTCCGTCGATAAGGCGAACGTTCTCGAGTGCTCGCAACTTTGGAGAAACACGGTGACCGCGCTCGGCGAGAAGGACTACGCCGACGTCGAGCTCTCGCATATGTACGTGGACAACGCCGCGATGCAGATCGTCCGAGACCCGCGTCAATTCGACGTAATCCTGACCTCGAATATGTTTGGGGACATCCTTAGCGACATAGCGGGGATGATCACGGGCAGCTTGGGGATGCTCCCCTCCGCCTCCCTCGGCGAGAAGCACGCGCTCTACGAACCCGTGCACGGCAGCGCGCCCGACATCGCGGGACAAGGAATCGCCAACCCCGTCGCGACGATCGCCTCGATCGCGATGATGTTCAAGTACACGTTGGAGCTGGTGGAAGCGGCGGACTTGATCGAGCAAGCGATCGAGCAAGCGTTGCTGGACGGCTACCGAACCAAGGACGTGTATTCGGAAGGGAAAACGCTCGTCGGAACGAACGAGATGACCGACGCGATCGTCGAGCGATTCGAGGAGCTGCACGCTCGAAAGCAAAGCGCGTAACACCAACGAAAAGAGAAGATCATGAAGAAAGATAAAATCATCGTTTTCGACACGACCTTGCGCGACGGCGAACAATCGCCCGGCGCATCGTTGACCGTGGAAGAGAAAGTCGAGATCGCCCGGCGCTTGGAGAAGCTTGGCGTGGACGTGATCGAAGCCGGCTTCCCCGTCTCCTCCCCCACCCAGTTCGACGCGGTCGAACGCGTCTCCGACGCCGTCGGCGTCACCGTCGCGGCGCTATCACGAGCGAAAGAGTTGGACATAAAAACCGCGTGGGACGCCGTGAAGAACGCGGAGAAGAAACGCATCCACACGTTCTCGAGCACGTCGGATTTCCACATCCTCGGTAAGTTCGGGCACAAACGCTACGGCGAGACGCTCGAAGAGAAGCGAAAGACCGTCGTGCAAATGTCGATCGACGCGGTGCAATACGCGAAGACGTTTTGCGACGACGTCGAGTTTTCCGCGGAGGACGCGGGGCGGACCGAGATCGGCTATCTCTCGGAAGTGATCGAAGCCGCGATCGGCGCGGGCGCGACCACCGTCAACATCCCCGACACCACGGGCTACACGATGCCGTTCGAGTTCCGGGATATGATCGCCGAGTTGAAGAAGCGCGTATCGAACATCGATCAAGCCGTCATCT
>WJMR01000050.1 GCA_014727845.1 Ignavibacteriales bacterium | reverse complement strand
CGCTCGAAGAGACCGCCTATCTGCTCGACTTGACGCTCGCGACCGACGCCCCCGTCGTCGTAACGGGATCGATGCGCTCCAGCTCCGAACCCGATTGGGACGGTCCGAGCAACGTCGCCGACTCGATCCGCGTCTGCCTCAACCCCAACTGCCGAGCGATCGGCGTCCTCGTCTGCCTCAACGGCGAGATCAACGCCGCCGGCGAAGTGACCAAGACGCACACCGAGGATATCGAGACGTTCCATAGTTTGGATTTCGGCGCCCTCGGATTCGTCCAACGCGGGCGCGTCGTGCTCAATCGCCTGCCCCGCAAGCTCGAAACGATACAACCCGACAAGATCGCCGACTACGTGCCGCTCATCAAGAGCTACGCGGGGATGGACGACCGCTTTATCCGTTACGCCGTCGATACGGGCGCGGAGGGTTTGGTGATCGAGGGGATGGGCGTCGGGAACGTGCCCCCAAAGGCGTTTAAGGGAATCGAGTACGCCCGCGAGAACGGCGTCCCCGTCGCGCTCGTTAGCCGATGCCCCGCGGGGGAGACGGTCGATATCTATAGCTACGAGGGCGCGGGCAAGTGGCTCCGCCTGCTCGGCGTCTTCTTCGCCGAGTATCTGAACGGACAGAAGGCGCGCGTGAAGATGATCCTCGCGCTCGGTAAAACGCGCGACCGCGAGGAGCTCCGCGCGATGTTCGAGGAGGAGGATTCGCCGCTCCCGCCGCCGCCGAAAGAATTGTTCCAATGACGAAACTCCGACGACCCCGCAAAACCCTCGACCCGCAAGGCGCGGAGAACATCCGACGCTACTTGACCGACCTTTACGACGGCGACTTCGCCCGCCGCTATTTCGAGTACGCCTCGACGGAAAAGAGTACGTATCTCCGCGTCAACACGTTGCGGACGGACGCCGAGACGCTCCGCCGCCGCCTCCGAGAACACTATCGCGTCGAGTTGGAGCCGATCGACGCGCCAGCCGCCGCGTTCCGCGCGAGGGATCCCGAACGACTCCTCGGCAAAACGTTCGAGCAGGCGCTCGGGCATTACTATATGCAGAGCCGCTCCTCGATGACCCCGCCGCTCGCGCTCGATCCGAAACCCGGCGAACGCGTCCTCGATCTTTGCGCCGCGCCCGGATCGAAATCCACGCAGATCGCCGCGATGATGGAGAACCGAGGGATGCTCGTCGTCAACGAAATTCAAGCCGACCGCCTCTCCACGCTCATCTTCTCGCTCGATCGGATGGGAATCGTCAACGCCGGCGCAACGCACGAGCGGGGCGAGTGGATCAGCCAACGATACGACGAGTTCTTCGACAAGGCGCTGGTGGACGTTCCCTGCACGGGTTTGGGCATCCTCGTCAAACAGATAGAAGTGAGCGATTGGTGGACCGCGGAGAGCGCGCGGAAACTCGCCGATCTCCAGTTCCGACTCGCCCTCTCCGCCCTCAAGACGCTGAAGGTCGGGGGCGAGATGGTGTACAGCACCTGCACGATGACGGTCGAGGAGAACGAGGCGGTGATCGACAAGCTGCTCGAGCGCTATCCCGTCGAGGCGATCGAGTTCGAGCTGCCCGTCGCCACCGCCGAGCCGATCGACGAGTTTGGCGGAACGACGCTCCACCCGGGCGTGCGAAAATCCAAGCGCATACTGCCGTGGGAGATTATGAGCGAGGGGTTCTTCGTCGCCAAGCTCCGCAAAACGGGATCGATCGAACCCTCCAACCCCGCGCCCGTCCGCGAGAAAGATGCGCGGTTCGCGCCGATCGAGAAGCTCGACCGGGAGCTCGCCCCGATCTACGACCGCTTTGGGATGACGCGCGAGGATTTCGCGCCCTATCGGTTCATCAAAACGCCGCGCCATCTCTTCTTCGTGAGCGAGGCGTGGGAGGGGCAGTCGCTCCCCACCTACCGCCGCGTCGGCGTCCGCTTCGGGCAGATCGACTCGGGCGGCGGCGCCATCCTCTCGACGACCGCCGCGAGGATTATCGGCGAGAAGTTCCGACAAAACGTCGTCGAGCTCGAAACCGACGAGGAGCTCCGGCGTTATGTGGAAGGCGGAACGATCAAGCGGGACGCGGGCGAGAAGGGACAGCTCGCCGTCGCCTACCGAGGCGAGGTGATCGGGTCCGCGCAAGCGACCCCCGGCGGCGTGAAGAGCCGCTTCCCCAAAGCCCTCCGCGCCAACGATCTCGTCCTCCCCAACGATCTCGCCAACCGTCCGCCCGCCCCCGAAGACGCGCCGCTTTCGTAATCGCCGCCTTTCTTATGCGTGGATAGTTGAAGAACTCGACCATTCAAGCTTTAAATATTGAAGTCCTCGAGTCGAATACCGATATTGCCCCCAAAAGGAGCCGCTATGGCGCATTCAGAACCGACGGGAGTGGAGATCGAGCGGAAGTTCCTCGTCCGCGCGCTTCCCCCCGATCTCGAAGGGTATCCGAAGAGCGACATCGAGCAAGGGTATCTCGCCGTAGAGGGCGAGACGGGGGAGGTGCGGCTGCGGCGCCGCGACGACGAGTATTACGTTACGTATAAGTCGGGCGGGGGCGCGCGACGGGTGGAGTTGGAGACGAGCTTACGCGCCGAGCAGTTCGACGCGCTATGGGAGGGAACGGCGGGCAAGCGGATCGCCAAGACGCGCTATGTGATACCCTACGGCGACTACGCCATTGAGTTGGACGTCTATCGCGGCGCGCACGAGGGGCTCCTCACCGCCGAGATCGAGTTCCCCTCTCTCGAAGAAGCCCGACAAGCAAAATTGCCCGAGTGGTTCGGCGAAGACGTCACGGAGGATAACCGGTATCGGAATTTTGCGCTGGCGACGGGGAGGGGCGGCGTTTGAAAAGAACAAGAAATTTCCAATACTACGTGCTTGAACAATTCAACAAATAATATGAGAACGAAGCGATGCGAGGAATAGGCATAGCGGCGATAGTAATAGAGTTGGCGGGGGCGGCGACGGCGCAGGAGGAAGAGGAAACGTTATTCGGTTCGTTCGAGGACCCGTCGTTCGGGGGCTTCGGGGGACCGGCGCTTAAGGTAACCACGCTCAACGGCGAGCTTGGCATGCTGACGGGCGGCAGAGGCGGCTTGATCGTGGACAACACGTGGCTCATCGGCGGGGGCGGCTACGGCTTGGTGACGAACGTCGAGAGCGATTATCGCGACCCGCAAACGGGCACCGTTCCCGATCTGGAATTTTCTTACGGCGGCTTCGAGCTGGAATACGTCGCCCGCTCGAACTCGCTCGTCCACGATAGCTACTACCTGCTGCTCGGCGGGGGGAGCGTCGCCTATCGCGACGAAGAGCGGTGGGGCGCCTTCGATCGCGACGAGTTCTTCGTCGCCGAGCTGGCCGCCAACCTCGAGCTGAACGTAACCGAATACTTCCGGCTGGCGTTGGGCGCGGGCTATCGGGCGTGCGTCGGTTCGGATTTCGGCGACCTCGACTTCGCCGACCTCTCGGGACCCGAGGCGACGCTCACGTTTAAGTTCGGCTACTTCCAAGGCGTACGCCCTTCGGAGGTGCGTCGGGAAATCGAGGAGCTAAGGCGCGACTCCGACCGGGACGACGTTTACGACGACGAAGAAGACGACCTCGAATACGACGAGCCCGCCGATAACGACGACGCGGGCGAAGCCGTGGGCGACGACGAGAATACGACGGAGGAAGACGATGGTCGCGACGGGTAAAGCGCTCTTCCTCGCGATCGCCTTGTCGGTCGCGGGTTTCGGGCAATCGCCGTTAGAGAGCGTCCGCGCCGATCTCGAGGCGCGCTTCGCCGAAGTTCCGGGCGTCTTCGCGGCGGCGGTGATCGACTTCGAGACGGGGGACACGCTCTTCATCCGCGCCGACCGCGTCTTCCACGCCGCCAGCACGATGAAGACGCCCGTCGCCTTCGAGGTGGCGCGGCAAGCCGAGAGGGGATGGCGCTCGCTCGACGATTCGATCCTCGTGCGTAACCAATTCGTCAGCATCGAGGACGGCTCCCCTTTTTCGCTCGAGGTCACCCGCGACGGGGGCGAGCGCCTCTACGAACACCTCGGCGGCAAGCGGACGCTCCGCGATTTGACCTACGATATGCTCGTCTATTCGAGCAACCTCGCGACGAACTTGGTGATCGATTTGGTTTCGGCGGATAGCGTGCGCCGCACGATGCGGGAGATCGGGGCGGAAGGCGTGAACGTGCTGCGGGGCGTCGAGGACTTGAAGGCGTACGAGGCGGGGAAGAACAACACGACGACCGCGCGCGGTTTGGCGATCCTCTTCCGCGAGATATACGCGGGCGACTACCTCGCCGAAACGAGCCGCGCCTTTCTGCTGGATATCCTCAAAGACCAACACTACAACTCGGTGATACCCGCCAAGCTCCCCGACGGGGCGACGGTTTACCACAAGACCGGCTCGATCTCGATCGTGCACCACGACTCGGGCGTAGTGGAGAAGCCCGACGGACGGGCGTACGCGGTTGTTCTCTTGTGCGGGGACTTCGAGGATCGCGCCTCGGCGATCGACGCCATGGCGGACGCGAGCCGTATGATCTACGACGCGATAGAGTAGGGGTTACTCCTCGAAGGGATTCTTTCCGGCGGGAGGGTGTTGGCGGAGAAAGTCTTTCACTTCCTCGATTAACGCGTCGGCGGTTTCCTCTCGCGGCTTGAGTCGCTCCGCCCAAGATCTGCCGGGATGCAAAACGTCCCACCTTGATTTCATCCCGCGGTGTCGTCCTTTTCCGGGATCGTGGTTGCCGAACCCGTCGATGATCGAGTTCCAAAGGGGCTTGAACTTCGCGATAAGCAACGTCTCGCCGAGCGAAATCCAGATGTCGTCCACGACGAGCCGACGGCAATAGAAGTCGGCGACGTCGAGGTTCGTCGCCTCTTCGAGGGAGCGGCGGTGCTGTGTAATACGTTGATAAAGAACCGCGCCGGGATCGAGGTCGAGAGATCCGCCTTTCCTCCCTCCTTTCGGAATCGCCTTGCCGACGTAGATCGGTTCGTGAAAGCTCCCCGCGCTATTCCTCGCCGACAGGGCTTCGTAGACGGGAAAATCGCCTACGTAATAGAAGACATACAGCCCCGCGCCCTCGAACTTCTCGATGTCGGCAATTGGTTCGGCGGGTTGGTTCATCGCGGCTCTCCCGACGCTCTCCGCCAAGCTCAACCTATCGAGCGGATTGTAGCGCGCGCGGTCGTCTCGTTTCACGGAACGCTCCGCAACTCGGGTTCTGCGGCGATCGCGGTTTTTCGGAAGGCGGCTTCCGCCAAGCTCTCGGCGATTGACGCGGCGGCGACGCGCGCCAACGCGACGGGCACGGCGTTGCCGAGTTGCCGCATCGTCTCGGTCCACGACCCGACAAAGGCGTAGCCGTCGGGAAACGTTTGCAGTCGCGCCGCCTCGCGAACGCTGAAGTATCGGAGTTCGCCGTTTGCGAGCGCCGCCATATTCTCGCCGCCCGGCACGCCGTGATCGCCGGCTTTCAAGGTCTTGGCGGGTTCGTCGAGCGGGCTGCCCGTGTGTCCGGGATAGCTCTTGGCGCCCGGCTGCCATCGGTGATTAAGGAATCGCTTGGCGGCGGGGCGTCGCGGATCGGGAAGATCGACGAAAGCGTCGCGTACGGTTCGCCACCTTCTCGTTATCGGAAACGGCAACTCGTCGGCGAGTCGCTCGATTTTGCCGCGGAGCCGTTTGGGGATCTCGGGCCGTCGCTTTTTCGGAACGCGATGTTCCTCCCAATACTCGCCGGTTTTCCACTTCGCTCGGAGCAATTCGTCTCGAGAATTGGTAGGCGCCGGGAAACGCCATGACGCTTCAAGGTCCGAGCGAAAGCCGACGAAAAAGACGCGCTCTCGTCGTTGGGGGACGCCGTAATCCGCCGCGTTGACGAGCGTCGCCGCGACGTCGTACGTCAACCCGAGGTTACGTTTGTCGCCCGTCGCTTTCACCTCGCGGAGTCTTGTGAGATGATCGACGCGCGATTCCCCTTCGTCGAGCGTCAGTTCGGGGAATTCGAGTCGGAGAAGAATGTAGTCGAAGTAGTCGGCGAAACTCGCGCGGGCGAGTCCTTTAACGTTTTCAATCAGCACTGCTTTGGGTCGGAGCGTACGAACGACGTCGAATGTGGCGGGGAACATATCTCGGTCGTCGTCGTGGGCGCGATGCTTCCCTCCCATCGAGAACGGTTGGCACGGCGGACCGCCGGCGAGAAGATCGACGTCGTCCTCGATGTCGCGCCAATCGAAGTCGCGAACGTCGCCTTCCCATACGCGCCAATCG